>JBCDCD010000047.1:0-8394 GCA_039182445.1 Pseudomonadota bacterium
CTAATAGGACGGAGGCTGCAGCTAGTGACATAAATATTTTTTTCATAATAGTTCTCCTGTTTGATTTATCTTAAAATATTTAATTACGTTTAAGTTCTGGAGAATTCTAAGAAAGGTTACAGCAATATTAAATTTTTACGCCTGCATTTTCAAGACACCATGCCAAAATCGCTTTTTGAGCATGAAGGCGGTTTTCTGCCTCATCGTAGATTACGGAGGCAGGTGATTTCGCAACATCTTCGCTGACTTCTTCCCATTCGTGGATAGGCAGACAATGCATGAAGATCGCTTTACCATTGGCAAGGCTCATAATCTCGCTATTCACTTGATAGGGCCAAAACTTTTCAATTTCCTTACCATCTTGCCCTAAGGAAACCCATGTATCCGTCACGAGAACATCAGCATCTTTGGCCGCTTCTTTTGCATCGGTTGTTACTCTTAAATTTCCGCCGGCTTTTTCATGTAAATCT
The DNA here is from genome assembly GCA_039182445.1 of Pseudomonadota bacterium. Lineage (GTDB taxonomy): Bacteria > Pseudomonadota > Alphaproteobacteria > Micavibrionales > Micavibrionaceae. Next base: position 471 of record JBCDCD010000047.1, read on the forward strand.
TCTGGCAAAGCCGCGATTAATTCAAAGTCAAATAATGTAGAGGCGTCAATAAATGATTGAAGGACATTGTTATAATCTCCAAACCAAGCAATTTTCTTCCCTTCAACGCTTACCAGTTTTTCTTCAATGGTCATGATATCAGCCATAATCTGACAAGGGTGGGATTGGTTGGTCATGCCGTTAATAATCGGAATGTCAGAATGGTTCGCGAGCTCAATAAGACTATCATGGTCACTAATACGGATCATAATAGCATCGACATAACGCGACATTACTTTGGCGGTGCTTTCAATGCTTTCCGCACCACCGAGCTGCATATTGCCCATATCCATCACGATAGAATGTCCTCCCAGCTGTTTCATTGCCACCTCGAAAGACATGCGTGTGCGCGTTGATAATTTATCAAACATCATTGCAAGAGACAGACCGGAGAAAATCTGTGGCGGTGAAAATTTTTGTGCTTTTAAATGATGCGCATTCCTTAAAATCTCTTTTAAAGTTGATGCGTCAAAATCGCTAAGATTGAGAAAGTGGCGAACTTCTTTCATTTTACTTCGCTCTTCTTGATAACATGTCCAATCTTATCAATCGCTTCATCAACATGCGATTTGTCAAAGATAAGTGGCGGCGTTAGACGTAAGGAATTCGCGCCCGCTTGTGTGGCGATAAGGCCGTTATGGAGTAACTCATTGAGAATTTCTTTAATGTCAAAAGCCGTGTCCACGCCAATCATTAGCCCAATGCCACGAATTTCTTCGATAGAGTTGGTCTCGCCTTTAAGTTTTTCGAGCTGTTCCAAAAGATACGTACCGGTTTCTTTTACATTCTTTAAGAATTCAGGCTGATTAATTTGTTTCACAGTCTCATAGACCAAACGCGTTCCCAAAGGGTTGCCGCCATAGGTTGTGCCATGATCACCCGCATCAAAAGCACTGGTGAATTTCTTTTTGCCTAAAAACGCACCGATCGGAAATCCGCCGCCCATGCCTTTGGCAATTGTGCAAAGGTCGACTTCAATATCAAAATAATCATGGGCGAAGAGCGTTCCTAAACGCCCCATGCCGGCCTGGATTTCATCAGAGATCAGAACAATTTCATGTTCATCACACAAGGCACGCAAACCTTGCATAAATTCTTTGGTGGCGGGACGAATACCACCTTCGCCCTGAATAGGTTCGACGAGAATGGCACAGACATTATCGTTAATGAGTGATTTAACACTTTCGAGATTATTAAATTCGGCAAAATGAACGCCGGGTAAATAAGGCCCAAACTCCGGCTGCTTCGTTGATTTATAGGTGCAACTCACAGCGCCATAAGTACGCCCATGGAATGACTGATCAAAAGCAATTATATCTTTGCAGTTCTCACTCTTGTTCTTGTGCGCCCATTTACGCGCAAGCTTCAGTGACCCTTCAATTGCCTCAGCGCCTGAATTACAGAAGAAAATCTGTTCAGCACAGCAATTGCTCACGAGTAATTCTGCCGCTTCTACTTTTGGCTTTGTAGGAAAAGACCCAACGCACATAATGAATTTATTGAGCTGGTCAATTGCCCCTTGGGTGTAGGCTGTATTGCCATGCCCTAAAGAGCTTACGGCAATCCCCGCTGCGCAATCGAGGTATTCTTTACCTGTATCATCATAGAGATAGACACCTTCACCACGCTCTAATGTTACATCTTTTGCCGGGTAGAGCGGCATAATTACCTCTGTCGCACGTTCTTTCATTGTCTGGCTCATGCGGCTTTCTCCTTTTCCAATTCTTCTTTGATATATTTCTTCTTCTCAGCTTCGCGCACAATCATCGTACCGACACCATCGGCACTATATACCTCATTGCGCAAACTATCTTTTTCAAGACCATTAATAATATGGACGCGCTGAACGCCGTTTCGTAGTGCTTCGATACAGTTTTCGAGCTTCACGCGCATGCCATCGACAGCAATCTTATCTTCAATCAATTTTTCTGTTTCGCGGGCTGTCAAAACAGAAATCGTTTTCCCCTCTTGTTGAACGCCGTCAACGTCGCTAATAAGAATTAATTTATCGGATTTTGTTTCTCGGGCGAGGGCGATCGCCATGTTATCGGCATTGATGTTCAATGCAGTACCCTGATCATCAAAGGCTAGACAAGGAAATACGGCTAAATTCGTTGATGTAAAATGTTCGCGCACAGATTTCGCGTCAATCTTGCTGAGTGTGCCGTCAAAACGTTTATGTCCTTCAAAATTGTCTCGTGGCTTTGATGTTGCCCAATGAGGTGGTAAGGCGCTGAGAACATTCGAGGGCAGCTTCACTTTCACCAGGCTTTCTAAGATTTTAAAACCCAAATCCCCTGTGAGTGTTTTTTTGATAATCATAATATCGTCAGCGAGTGAGATACGCCGTCCATCGACTTTACGAATTTCGAGTCCTTCTTTTTTCAGCGCGTCATCAATTGCAATCCCACCTCCATAAATTAGCAATATATTGATATTGTCATCAACAAGCTCTTTAATATTATCAATCAGGTTTTCACGTGCTTCCTGATCAATAATGATTTTTCCGCTCACTTTGATAATGAACAGCTTTTCCTGAAATAAATGTCGATAGAATTTTTTAAAGAGAACAATCATAGCTACGGATAAAACGGAGTGTTAAAATTGAGACCTTCGGTTTCATCAAAACCAAACATGATGTTCATATTTTGAACAGCCGTACCGGAAGCGCCACGCAAAAGATTATCCAACGCGCCTTGAACAATTGTCGTGTCGCCATGGCCTTTGGTGAAATTAAGGTCGACAAAGTTCGTGCTGACGACATGGGTAAGTTCAACTTTCTCACTCATGCGTACAAAAGGCGCGTCTTTATAGAAATCATGACTTGGTATGTGATCGGAATGAGTAAACGCAGTCGCATGAATTCCGCGCAAGAATGGCCCAACAGTCGGTGCGAAATTTAATTGATCTTCACCCAAACCGCTTGTCGCCAAAATCTCTGGCGTATGGCGATGACTATTCACCAAATAACTGCGGATATTTTGCGCGCAATAGGGATGATCCACGGGGTCGCGAGCGCCACGTCCACCACCGGATGTGCCGGAGATGGCGATAACCTCTGCTGATTCCATGTTGTCTTTAAACGGATAGAGCATGAGCTGTACAAGTAAAGCGAAGCAACCCGGATTCGCCACTGCATCAGCTTTTGTAATCTCGTCTTTAAATATCTCAGGAAGGCCATATACAAACTGTCCATCTAAGAGTTCAGGGTGCTGGTGATCAATGTGATAATATTTCTCATAGATGCTAGCATCACTCAAACGAAAATCAGCGGAAAAATCTATAATTTTTGTTTTGCCTAAAAATGTAGGGACGACTTCTTGTGCGGTCTTATGCGGTAAGCATAAAAAGACGACGTCGCTATCTTTTGCCACGGTGTCATGATTGGTATTGGTAATTGCTGGAATTTCTTCAACATGCGCAAGACGCGGAAATAATTCTTTAATCGTCGTGCCATCATGCTGGCGCGACACAAGGTATTTTAAATTCACATGAGAGTGTTGTAATAGGCAACGCAGTAATTCCATGCCTGTGTAACCTGTGATACCAACAATAGAAACATTAATCTTACTCATGTTTTAAACCGTTATTTTTCGTGGATCAAAAGCGTCGCGCACAGCTTCGCCAATGAAAGTTAAAAGAGACAACATAATCGCGAGCGATAAAAAGGCTGTGATGCCAAGCCATGGCGCTTGTAGGTTATTTTTCCCCTGTGCCAGTAATTCACCGAGGGAGGCGGAACCGGGCGGGAGGCCCAAACCTAAAAAGTCCAGCGATGTCAGCGCCGTGATCGAGCCGGTCAAAATAAACGGCATGAGGGTCAGCGTTGCGACCATCGCATTGGGCAACACATGACGCCGCATAATGGTGAGGTTTGAAACGCCGAGCGCATTGGCGGCCTTCACATAGTCAAAGTTTCGCGCGCGTAAAAATTCTGCACGCACTACATCGACCAAACTAACCCATGAGAACAACAATAAAATAAATAGTAGCGTCCAAAACCCAGGAATAAACATCGCCGAAAAAATAATCAGAATATAAAGCGAGGGCAGAGACGCCCAAACTTCAATCACGCGCTGCATGATCAAATCAAGTTTACCGCCGTAATATCCCTGAAAAGCACCGGCGGTGATCCCGATGATGGAACTAATAACCGTTAACACCAATCCAAAAAGAACCGAAATCCGAAACCCATAAATAACCCGTGCAGCGACGTCACGCCCTTGATCGTCGGTGCCGAGAATATTCTCAAAAGTTGGTGCGGAAGGGGCAGGGGTTGGCAAATTATAATTAATTGTATCGTAGGAAAAACGGATCGGGGGCCAAACCATCCAGCCTTTGGCATTAATCAACTCTTCAACATAGGGGTCGCGATAATCGGCTTCGGTTTCGAAATCTCCGCCAAATTCTGTTTCGGCATATGTTTGCACAATCGGAAAATAAAGCTGATTTTCGAACTTCAACAAAAGCGGTTTGTCGTTGGCCACAAGCTCGGCGGCCAAACATAAAATAAGCAACGTCAGAAAAATCCATAGCGAGCAATAGCCACGCTTGTTGGCTTTGAATTGCTTCAGCCGTCTTTGGGTGATGGGGGATAGATTTTTCATCCCACTACTTTAATGAAAAAGGATGCTTTTCCAAGCGTTTAATGAATAGCTTGAGAGCCTGTTCCGGTCTTTTCCATCAAGCGAAGGCGGAAATGTTGATCGGCAGTTAATTCGTTATCATTATGCGCTTGTTGCGGCATCGGAATAACGTGTGATTTTTTGAGGTCTTTTTGCGCGATGGTCAGCGTCTGATTGACAAGCTCTTTGAGTTCCGCTTTTTCTTCCGCCGTTAAACGGCCTTCTTCACGGGCAATATCACGAATTTCAGCAAGTTTTTGTGTGACTTTTTTAATATTCATGACACCCCTCATGGCTTGAATTTAGGGGGACATTAAAAACTAAATCCCGCTTTGTCAATTGAAAGAATTAGGGAAAATAATCTTATCCACGTCTCAAAACAGAATGCGGGCCTGCATTATCAGCTAGAGCTTCTCCAATACTTCTAGGTGTATTAGGACGACCTTCAATATCTGGGTGTCCCGCTAACATGTAATGTAAAGCTTTTAGCCTTATTTCATTACCCTTAGGGTCACGTGGATCAAAATTCAATTGACCCATAATAAGCTCTGAAGGTGGACGTCTACCACTCATTTTACACACTCCTCAAAATTTAATTTTACGTAATCTACACTGTTCTGGCTTCAAAGTCAATCCTTGGATCGACCAAAACATACACCACATCGCGTATCAGTGTCGTAATCAGTCCCATAAGGGCAAATATATACAAAGTGCCCAGAACAACGGGGTAATCACGATTGATAACGCTTTCATAGCCCAAAAGCCCCAATCCATCCAAGGAAAAAATAACCTCTATCAGCAGGGATCCCGTGAAGAAAATCGCCAAAAACGCGCTTGGAAAGCCGGCAATCACGATGAGCATCGCATTGCGGAAGATATGCCCATAAAGCACCTGCTTTTCTTCCAAGCCTTTAGCGCGAGCCGTGAGCACATATTGTTTGTTGATTTCATCCAAAAATGAATTTTTGGTGAGCATCGTTAGCCCGGCAAAACCACTAATCACCATCGCGGCGACAGGCAGCACCATATGCCACAAATAATCAAGCGTTAGTTGCCACCATGGCATGTCCTGCCACCCGTCCGATACCAAGCCGCGCAGCGGGAAGATGTCGAAATAGCGTCCGCCCGCAAACAAGATGATCAAAAGAATTGCAAACATGAAAGAGGGGATAGCGTATCCCGTGAATACTGCCGCCGATGTCCAAATATCAAATTTTTGTCCGTCGGTAACCGCTTTTTTAATCCCGAGGGGGATAGAAATCAGATAGATGATTAGCGTTGACCAAAGTCCAAGAGAAATTGAGACAGGCAGTTTTTCCAAAACCAAATCAATCACGGAGACATCACGGTAGTAGCTTTCGCCCAAATCAAACATGGCATAATTTTTAACCATTTCAAAGAAACGCACATGCGCCGGTTTATCAAAACCATAGAGTGCTTCCAATTCGGCAATAAACTCGGGATCTAACCCTTGTGACCCACGATAGTTTCCGCCTTCGCCTGTTGATTGAGTGGCGTTACCGACGGCGGTATCACCGCTACCACTACTGCCGCCAAAACGCGCGGTTGCTTCAACACCATGCCCTTGTAGTTGCGCAATCATCCGTTCGACCGGGCCGCCCGGTACAAATTGCACAATAATAAAGCTAATCAACATGATCCCGAGTAAGGTCGGAATCATCAAAAGCAATCGTTTCAGTAAATAATGCGCCATGATTTAAGGCCGGATATTCCAATCGATTATGTGCCAATTATTATTGTCATACTTTAAAACGGCTAGCGCGCCGGTGGAAAGTTTAATGTTATTTTTTTCCGCAAAAGCTTCAAAATTATTCGTAATGTGAGGGGCAAAGCGCGCAATGCCGTTTGACGTAACGACGAGAATAATATCTTGCTGATCGTCAACAATATGCTGCGCAAAATTTTTCCAATTTTCAATACATAGGGCCGGATCAAATTGCCAACCATTCGGAACAATGGCTTTGCTATTCCAATCATCAATCGCAGGCTGGCCAATACGATGAACCACGTCTTCTTCAGTTTTATTTTCATCGGGTCCATAATCAATTTCATTAAATATGGTGAGCGGAAAAACTGGTTGCTTGTATCCGCATTCTTGAATCGCAATTTCGGCCGTTTCTTTGGTGCGTTGTAATTCGGATGAATAGGTTGTTTCCGGCAGATAGTTATTTTCTTTTAACCAAGCGCCAATTTTTTTCCCTTGCTCGCGGCCACTATCCACAAGCGGTAAGTCTGTTCGGCCGCCAACGCGTGTTGGTGTTTGATCTTTGGTAAAGGTATTGCCATGACGGGCAATAATAAGTGTAGTCATGACCGCTCACTTAACATTTTTTCAGCGCGCTCGATATCTTCGGGAGAATCAATGCCCGATTGCATCAGGCCCTCTGCTAGCTCTAAAGCAACCGCATGAATAGGAATATTATTCTCCAACAAACGCAGTTGCTCTAAGCCTTCTAATTTCTCGTAATGGCCTTGTGGCAGTGAAACAAATTTTTTCAGTGTCTCAACTTTATACCCATATAGACCAATATGCTGATAAACAGGTGAGAATTCTTCACCGCGCAATTTTTCTTCTTTACGGATCGCGGGTAAAATATTTTTTGAAAACCACAGGGCTTTGCCATCTGTATCAGTGGTAACGGTTGTGCCACTAAAAGGCGTGATCTTTTTTTGTTCACGCAAACGATCCAATTCACTCCACCGTAGTGGTACGATCGGCGTTACCACTTCAATGGAAGGATCACTCTTAATCGCCTCGGCCATTTTCACAATCGCATCAACAGGGGTGAAGGGCGCATCCCCTTGCAACCCAAAAACAACCTCAATGGAAGGGTCAGTTTTTTCGATGGCCTCCAAAACCCGATCGGAGCCTGTTTGACAGTCATCCGATGTCATGATGGCCTGAACACCCAATTCTTCGGCGTGTTGGTGAATGTGCTCATCTTCTGTGGCAACCGCGATTGTTTCAATGTTGGTTTGTTCAGCAGCCTGCTTTGCGAGGTCAACCACTCGTGAAAGCATTGTTTTTCCAGCAATTTTTGCCAATGGCTTCCCTGGAAACCGGGTGGAGCCATAGCGCGCAGGAATGATAATAGTTTTTTTCATAATAATTGACTTTGCGTTGGTATCGTGGCTATATAACCATGATACCAACGCAAAGTCAATTATTATGAAAAAAACTATTATCATTCCTGCGCGCTATGGCTCCACCCGGTTTCCAGGGAAGCCATTGGCAAAAA
>JBCDCD010000048.1:0-8283 GCA_039182445.1 Pseudomonadota bacterium
GAAGTCCGTCGCGCTATTTTGACAGAGCTTCTACAAGATTGGCGTAAGAACACGGAAGTTGTTCAGATTTATATTAACGGTAAGCCGTTAAAAGAAGGCGCAAATGCTTTGGGTATTGTTCCACCCAAAACAGCGACTAACTAACAAATTATAGGATCGGGGCGATGGGCTGTATCGAAGCATTAGAGCAGCCGCGCCCTGATCATCCTTCCGGCCTGCCGAATATTCTTGTCGCGGCCGTTGTTCTCGTAAATACCGATGGAGAAGTATTGCTGGCGAAACGCCCAGAAGGCAAGTCAATGGCGGGTCTTTGGGAGTTCCCTGGCGGTAAAGTGAAAGAGGGCGAGAGCCCTGAATTTGCTTTAGCGCGCGAGCTTGCGGAAGAGCTTGGTATTGAAACGCGTGAATGTTGTTTTGCACCTTTGGGATTTGCGTCGCATTCTTATGATGATTTTCATTTACTCATGCCGCTTTATGCGTGCCGTATGTGGAAAGGTGAGCCTAAGCCGATTGAAGGACAGGAACTCGCTTGGGTGAAGCCAAATGACTTGGCACAATATGATATGCCCGAAGCGGATATTCCGCTTATTTATCAGATACAGGATCGATTGTAAGCAATGCGGTATCCGGATGCTTATGATCTAAAAAGTTTTTACAATTCGATACAAGGGCGCATCGTACGCCGCATTATTCGTGACAAAGTTTTGTCATTGTGGCCGGACACGAAAGCGTTGAATATTTTAGGGTTTGGCTATGCCGTGCCTTATTTAAAGCCGTTTCTAGAAGGATCAGAGCGCACCGCCAATATCATGCCCTCGCAATTGGGGGTACATCACTGGCCGGAAGGCGAGGAAAATCTGGTTACGATTAGTGCGGAGCATTCTATTCCTTTGGAGACCAATTCAGTGGATCGGATTATTGCGGTGCACACGTTAGAGTTTTTGGAAACACCAAACGGGACTTTTGAAGAATTGTGGCGTGTTTTAAAAAGTAACGGGCGGCTTATTTTGATTGTGCCAAACCGTTTGGGGTTATGGGCAAGGGTGGATAGTTCCCCATTTGGGCAAGGGCAGCCTTATTCGACGAAACAGGTCGAGAGTTTTTTACGCGATAATTTATTTGTTCATGAGAGCACAGAAGGAGCGTTGTTCACGCCGCCATTTAAAACGGGATTTCTTTTTCGGGCGGCAGATGTGTTTGAAAAAATCGGCCGTACGATTTTTCCGGCGCTTGGCGGCGTGCAGGTTATTGAAGTGTCAAAGCAGATTTATGCCGGCAAAGGCCGCTTGGCAACTGCGAAAGTGAAAAAGAAAGTGGTGCCGGTGAAGCCGGTGCCGACACGTAGAGATTTACTCGATAGCTAACGGGTTATTGGGATCAATACCATCCATGAATTGTTTGGTGCGGTCAAAATTGGTGATTTGATAGACATTCCCTATCCATCCCGCCATAAAGGATCGCGCACTGTCTGCCCATGTGTTTTCCAGCAGTAGTTCAATTTCTTTTTCAGGAAATTCAGGATTGTCACCATTTTCAATTTTGTGTTGGTGCGCTTTTAAAATGTTACTCGCGTTTGGACCGAAATAATTCTCGGGGAAAGGTGGGTAGTTCTCCATTTGACCTTTCTGATACCAGCTCACGTCGCGCTTATATTCTTTGAGCAGGCTAAAGCGGTCATATTCGGGATGACCTTGAAGGCATAATTGACGGAAACCGTCTTTACTAACGGCAAGGTGCACGCAATCATCTTTTCCTTCAGCGAGTATCTTCATCTCTGCTTCAATAAATTGTTCGCGTTTAATCTCACTGAAACGGGAATGTGGTACATCGAATTTTGTGTTCATGCCCCTTACAAGTGGATGCGCACGATCCATCACACGATGGGAGAAGACTCCCCATTTCTTGGTGTCACGCCACGAAGGTGTCTGGTTGTGATAATATGTCATTAAAGCATGAGAGGCGAGGCAAGAGCACAAGGTTGAGGTGACATTCTCATAACCCCATTCAAGTAGATCTTTGAGCGGCTTCCATGTGCTAATCTCGCTGACATGGGGGTTGGTTTCCTCATTCGCGCCTGTAACGATCAAGGCATCAAGACCATCCGCTTTCAATGCATCGACATCTTCATAGTATTCGTTGATATGGCTCCGCGCGTCTTTTCCCCGTTCAAACACGGGCAAGGTGAAGGGATGCACGTAAATTTGAGCGACACGATTACTTTCACCAATCAGCCGAAACCACTGTCTTTCCGTGGCTTCGAGCGCGGCATCCGGCATGAGATTGCAAAACCCAATATGCAGTTCGCGGATATCTTGGGTTCCGGCGCGATCCTTATCCAGCACAGGGTGGCCGTCTTTCAACAGACGGTTATAGGCGGGAAGCGATGATCTTTTGACAATAGGCATATATGTAGAGTATCTAATTTACTTTATAATCGCAAAAAAATATGACATGAGCCAAAAACCGTATCATTCCAAAAATCTTGATGATATCCGCAAGAAGATCGATTCCCTCGATACCAAAATCCATGAAACCTTGATGGAGCGGGCGGAGCTTGTTTTGCAAATCGGTGAAGAGAAGCGCAAAAACAACATTGAGATTGTCCAACCAGCGCGGGAAGCGCGGATGATCCGTCGGCTTTTGGCGCGGCATCGCGGGAAGTTACCCGAGATGGCGGTGGTGCGTATCTGGCGTGAATTGGTTGGGGCGGTATCTTTGTTACAAACAGGATTAAAAGTCATTGTTGCTGAGGAAGAAAGTAATCTTGCTTATTGGGATCTGGCAAAAGATTATTTTGGGAGTTGTTTGCCGATGACCCGCACCGAAAGTCCGTTTAGCGCGATTAAGGCGGTGCAAGAAGGGCGGGCGACTTTTGCAGTGTTGCCCTATCCACAAGGCATCACACTGGAAACGGATGAAGAACGATGGTGGGAGTTGCTCACTAAAAATGAAGATAGTCCCTTAAGTATTATTGTTCGCTTGCCGCATGGCGAAGATCCGGAAGAAAAGAATCCGGATGATAAAGCATTGGTCGTTTCTAAAACTGGTTTTGATTCCTCGGACGATGATCATTCTTATTTGTTTGTCGAGTGCCTCTCATCGGTCAGTCGCGCACGCATTATTGATGTGATGAAGGAAAATGATATTGAGCCTTTGGCGTTGACCTCTAAACCTGATACGGGCGAAACGCGTCACCATCTATTGGAGGTGGAAGGCTATATTCGCGATGATAGCGAAAAAATAGACGCGATTGCCGAAGGGTTAGGGGAAAATAGCATTGTGCGCTGCGTTGGGGGGTATCCCGTGCCACCGACCTATGTGAAAACCGTACAAAGCCCGGGCGAGAAGATCCCAAAAGCGCCAAAAGCCGATTAAATTCTTGATATCCTAGATGAAAAAAGCTATTTAATGCTTATGAAAAGAAACGAAAACTTAATCTCATACGTCCTTGTTACCCGCTATCCCTAAGCGGGATTTATTACGTTGCTCTTTTCACTCCCTATTTTTATTATCGTCTTATAACAAGGAATTCTTATGTTTAAACAAATTACAATTATTGGTTTTGGGCTTATTGGCTCTTCGATTGCCCGTGGTATCCAACAAAATAACCTCTGTGAGCGCATTATCTGCGTTGATCAAAGCAAAGAGGTTTGCAAAACCGTAATGGAGTTGGGGCTTGCCTACAACGCTTACACTGATGCGCATCAAGGGGTACAAAATAGTGATCTAATTATTTTTGCGGTGCCAGTTGGTGTAATGGGCAAAGTGTTGGAGCAATGTGCTGGTAACATCAAACCCGGCGCGATTATTTCCGATACAGGATCGGTAAAGCAATCGGTGATTGATCAAATGCAAGCTTTGCTGCCGGAGGGAACACATCTTATTCCGGCGCATCCAATTGCAGGGACAGAGTTTTCAGGACCGGAGCATGGTTTTGCCGAACTGTTTCATGATCGCTGGTGTGTGCTCACACCAACACCCAATTCGCAATTGAACGAGATTGAAAAAGTAACGAATTTTTGGGAAGCCTTGGGATCCAATGTCGAAATCATGGAGCCGAAGCATCATGATTTGGTTCTCGGGATTACATCGCATTTACCGCACTTGATTGCTTACACGATTGTCGGCACGGCAACGGATTTGGAAGATGATATTAAGTCCGAAGTGGTGAAATTTTCCGCCTCCGGTTTTCGTGATTTTACACGCATTGCCGCGTCTGATCCGACCATGTGGCGCGATGTTTTCATGACGAATAAAGACGCTGTACTCGAAGTTTTACAGCGTTTTACCGAGGATTTAACAGCCTTACAACGTGCGATCCGCAAGCAGGACGGAGAGTATCTTTATCGACAATTTGCCGAAACAAGAGACATAAGACGCGCCATTGTTGATGCGGGGCAGGCCAACTATGTTTATCCGGATCAGGAAGCGGAAGAGAACACACCAGCGGTGGCAAAGGAAGCTTAATCGTACTCTTGGCGTGGGACCACTCTTAGGCTAGGGATTGCGGGTTGTGCTTTTTTCATCAAAGCTTCGTTAAGACCGAGTTTGTCTAAAAAAGCTGGAACCCCTTCGCCAAAAAACACAACGGAATATAATTTTTTTCCAACGTAATCGTCGCTTGGTAAATCATTGCCGGTTGAGTAACCTGCTGCGATTATCATCGTTTCATTTTCTGATGCAGGTTTTGGGGTATTTAAATCTGTTTCTGTAAAGCCCTGAAGTTCTGCGTCTGAACCGCTTTTTGCAATAATGTGTCGGTTTGGAATAAATAACGAGAATACGCTACAGTCTTTTATTTTGCCAAATGGTAAATCTCTCAAAATGTTAATGATTGTGTACTCAACAGTATCCTCAGGTAAATTAACGTTTCGGATATGTGGTTCTATATTTTCGTATATTAAGGTAGGCGTTCCTTCATTGTTATAAGTGATGGCATTTTTAAAAGCTTGATAAATTTTATCTAAAGATTCCAAAAGCTGTTTTTTTAATTCTTGAACGTCCGCTGTATTCTCTTTTTCAATAACAATGTCTGTGCGCTCATTAAGATGCCAGCCGCTTAATCTAAATCCACCAGTTTCCTCTAACACCATGCGAAGTAAAGAGCAGTGCCCCCATGGCATTGGGTGCAATACCAATCGATCTTCTTGTTTATCATTAATTTCACATTCAGCAGCCGTAATAAATTGTCTTAGTTGCTCAAAGACGTTTGCCACAATAGTTATCCGTTACTTTGTGAGGCGGAGAGCGTGGGAATGCTCTTGAGGTGGCTATAATTTTCTTTTGCTTCATTCATCAGAGAGATGGAAGCTTCTTCGACACGGTCTTCTAGCGCTTTCATCACTTTTTTATCAGGTAGGCCGGGTTCGATTGGTGGTAGGAATTCAAAAGTTACTGTCCCAGGGCGCTTAATATAACTTTTACGTCCCCAGAAAAGACCACTATTTAAAGCGAGTGGAATGACCTTTAGGTCGGTGTTTTTATACATCTTCACAATACCGCCTTTATAGGGTCTCTCTTCGGTCGTGGCGTCAGGGTTTACTCTGGTGCCTTGTGGGAAGATCACGATCGGACGGTTTTTCTTTGCCATTCTTTGAGCACCACTAACGATGGCGGCAATCGCTTCTTCTTTGTTGCTGCGATTAATCGGAATAACATCGAGCTTCTTTAAGAAGGTGCCGAAGATAGGGATATCCAACAATTCGCGTTTAAGAACAATGGTAGGGTCTCCAAAAAGATGATGGAGCTTCATTGTTTCATAGGCTGATTGATGTTTGGCGGCGACGATATAGGTGCCTTCTTTAGGGAGATGTTCAAGGCCGCGGATTTCGTAATTCAATCCTAAAATATATTTTTCAATCCAATCGACAACATTCACGTAAAATTTTGTTGTCGCCAAAATTACAGGACGCGGGAAGAAAACGAGTGGGAGTAAAATAAGGCATGCCAGAACTGTAAAACCATAAAAGAAAATATTAAACATAGTGGCGCGAAGAAAAATCATAGCAATACTCTAGTTGATACCTTTTATTGGGGCGGGGATGAATTTGGTCACGAGCCATTTGTTATATTCGCTAAACGTTAGTTCCCAAAAGCGGCCTTTCCACGCTTGAAAATCATCGGTTAGCACGGGATGTTCCACAATCTGCACTTTGGTGTCTTTTAGGTAGCGTTTAAAAAGCTCACTGGCACGCGGCATATGATAGGAGGATGTCACAAGGCGGATAGAGTCGATGTTCTTTTCTTTTTGAATCCAGTCAGCGGTTTCTATAGCGTTGCCTTCAGTGGTTTCTGCAAAGTCACCCAAGTGAACACAGCAGGGGGTGCCGGGCATATTGTTCTTACGCCAGATTTTATAAATATCATTTTTACTTGTTTTTTTATGCACGCCGGAAATGAAAAGCTTGGGTGATTTTTTTTTGGCGAGTAAAGAGAGGCCTTCGGTAATGCGACCATTGCCACCGGTTAAAACAATAATGGCGCTTGTGGCTTCTTGTTTGGTTTCCGGTTTGGCCATTGCGATGGTTGTTGCAAAAAATAGCCAGCCGAACCCCCATAGCACTAGAAGCATAAAAAAGATCGCAAAGGTGAAGGAAAGTATTTTCATGAATAAAATATTTTTGAAGCAATGCTATTTTACGGCATACGGCGCAAGAAGCGCAAGACTGTTTGCCGTGCGGTTGCCATGGCAATCAAAGCGATGGTAACGGGCAGAAACACAAGGAAGAGGACTTGTTCCCAACTCATAGAAAATTCCGGCACCAAGCTTATTTCCATAGATCCGACGAAAACACGAATCAAAAGCAAGCAAAGCCAGCCGATAACCATGCCGATGGCGGCCCCTTTGAAGACAGTGATGAAGGCATATTTTTGCAGCTGTCTGGAAATATAACCATCGCTTGCGCCCATAAGATGGAGCAGTTCGAGTTCTTCATTGTATACTGCCATGCGCGATTGAATCGCGCCCGCGACAGAGACGATTGTGGTGATGGTAATAATTGCGGTCATGAGGAGGGCAGCAAACTTAATCGACCCTGTAAAACGGAGCACATCTTTGAGCCATGTTTCATGGGTGTCGAGGCGAATTTGCGGTGAAATTTTTTTGAGCTCGTCATTGATGCTATCACGATCAACAATGACATCTTGTCTGAATTCAACCGAGATGATACCAGGGAGCGGGACGTTATCCAGGGTAATGTCGTTGCCCAACCATGGAGAGACGAGTTTTATAATCTCGTTTTTTTCCATTTGCTCGGCGCTAGAAATTGCCGGATGATTGTTTAAAAATTCGAGCGATTGTGCCGTGAAATTGTCGACATCTTCTTGCGTGCTGGCGGCGCCGTTCTGATCAAGCGCAGAAATTTCAACGCTGGCTTTGCCTTCGATGCCAGTCGACCACCGTTCATTCATGGCGGTGAGAACGAAGGAGGCGACGAGGGTTAAAACCATCAAAAAAGTCATCAATCCCATGAGTATGATCAGGAATAAATTTCCTTTATCTTTATTGAGCGGCAGGTCATATTTTTGCCGCCCGCGGGAAACACCTAAAAACCGACTTTCTCGAACAAAAATAGCCATTTAGTGGATTCCTCTCAGATTATTTTTTAAGTCGGGGTGGGGGCGCAAGAGGCGGACTTGTCCGGCCTCCAAAATTAATTTCGGATGATGAGAGAATTTTTCCATGAGGGCATTGTTGTGTGAGGCAATTAGCACGGTGGTGCCCATGCGGTTCAATTGATCAAACAAGCCCATGAGACGAAGACCAATTTCATCATCGAGGTTCCCTGTTGGTTCGTCGGCAAGAAGAAGACTAGGGCGTGTGATCACGGCGCGGGCAACCGCGACACGTTGTTGTTGTCCGCCCGATAGTGTGCTGGGGAGTTGGTGGTGATGATCACCAAGGCCAACCCATTCCATGAGCTCTTCGACGTTCTTTTGGATTTCGTTTTCGGGCTCGCCTTTGATGCGCAGCGGCAAAGCAATATTGTCAAAAGCGGAGAGATGATCGAGCAGGCGGAAGTCTTGAAAGACGACGCCAATTTTTTGACGCATGTTTTTACGCTCGATGCGATTAATCTGACCGATATTTTGTCCGAACATTGTGACAAGACCGCGTGTTGGTTGTTGCCCAAGATAGAGAAGGGACAGCAAAGAGGTTTTCCCTGCGCCACTGGGGCCGGATAAGAAATGAAAAGAACCAGGTTCGAGCACGAAATTAATGTCGCTAAGAACCTCTGGTCCTATTCCATAACGTAAGCCAACATGGTCAAACCTGATCATAAA
>JBCDCD010000049.1:0-8268 GCA_039182445.1 Pseudomonadota bacterium
GGCCTGTATCAGCAGTTGATGGTCACGTTGGAAGCTCAATAGTCGGAGGCAGATATGCGTTTCAGATTCAGCAACCGTATGGCAATTGGCTCGTCATCCAACATTTCGATCATACCGCCTGGTTGAACCGAAAAATTGGCTATAAACAAGGCGTTAGAGTAGTAAACCACAGCATCACATAGCCAGTTTCCAGCGTCATCCTTACCTTCAAAAGTGGCTTCACGGATGGTGCCTTCAATCACAGTACGGGTTTTATCATCCAACTGCTTGGGCACATAGGTGTCTTCCATACTTTCAGCAATAAGGAATGGACCTTCTTCACCACGTACAAAAAAGCAGAAAAAACGTAAATATTCCAATACGTTATCATCGGTTATCTTAATCGGCGCCTTGGCATTGACCTCATGAATGGGGGGGGATGTTCCGTTCAACCAGTACAGATTCCCTTGATCTGTCAGGTAGTAAATAAAGAGATTTCGCGGTGTCCAAGCAGGGTCTTTGACGCGGATAAGCGCAACTTGGTCATAGAAAGGCAGCGGACACCAGCCAACATCGGTTGTTTCTGGATTCACGCTATATTTATCGCCGATCGGGTTAATCTGCTCTAGAAAACCTGCCAGTTCTTCACCCTGGACAGGGTTCCATCTGTTATCCATATACATTGATAAAAAACCCCAATAGAATTCTTAATGGTTGATATTATTGCCTGAATTTACGCAAGACAACGCCTCATAATGCCAGTTTATCATGAAATCGCAAGCGTAAATCAACTATTTGACGTAAATAAATCAAATCTTATTTGACAGGGGTTCAGCATCTCTGTATAACACAGCTCACATTTGGCTTATAAAGCAATAGAGAATAATTATGAAACGTACATTTCAACCCAGTAAATTGGTTCGTAAGCGCCGCCATGGCTTTCGTTCGCGTATGGCGACGAAGAATGGCCGCAATATTTTGGCTGCGCGTCGTCGTAAAGGGCGTAAGCGTCTGAGCGCTTAATTTACCGGAGGCATTGCATCAAACAGATGCAGCCGTAGCGGGTTTACCCGCCTGAGGCCTAAAAGATGCTTGCATTAAAAAAAGATACGAAAACAATAGGCCGCTTGAAAAAGCGGTCTGATTTTTTGCGTATTCAGCAAAGTGGCCAGAAATGGATTGCCAAAAGCATCGTTGTTGAGATTGCCGAGAGCGCTTTTGAGAAACCGCATTACGGTATAACGGTGAGTAAGAAAACCTCGAAATCAGCGGTCATACGCAATCGTATCAAGCGTCGGTTACGCCCAGTTGTTCAAGAAGTATTACCCGATTATATAGATAAGAATTTTGATCTTGTGGTGATCGGGCGGTCTTTGGCCGAAACGCGGGATTATGAAGATCTAAAAAAGGATCTTACATGGTGTTTAAAAAAACTTGGCCAGGAGCCTTCAAAGCAATCATGAAGCACGCAGTTTTATTGCTGATTAAAGGCTATATGAAGCTGATCTCGCCACTAACAGGGCGGAATTGCCGCTTTTACCCAACCTGTTCGTCCTATGGCTATCAAGCAATTGACCGGCTGGGTGTTTTAAAAGGTGGATTTCTAACCATCCGGCGTCTTTTAAAATGCCATCCCTGGTATCAGGGACAATTTGATGATCCGGTACCGCAAGAGCTGAGTAAGGGCATTGCGTGGCGCGAGTTGCTAAGGTATAAAAACGGCGATCAAAAACAACATATCAAAGAAAATGAACAAGCCTGACGATTATAAAATGCATCCTGATGATAAGCGCAACCTGATTATCTTTGGGGTGTTATCCGTTCTTCTTTGGTTGAGTTACGATCATTTTATATTGGGCCCGAAGTTGGAGCAGATGCGTATTGCGCAAGAAGCAGCGCAGCAACAAGCAATCGAGTTGCAAGCACAAAGCGGCATGTTGGACGATATCGAAGTGCCGCGTGATCAAGCGATTGAAACTACGACAGCTGAGCGTATTCAAATTGATAATGAATTACTCAAAGGATCCATCAATCCTGTTGGTGCACGTTTTGATGATTTGGAAACCAAGAAACATTTTAAAACGGTTGAGCGTGTAGAAGAAGCCGTCTTATTATCACCGTCCAATGCGCCTTATCCAAAATATGTTGAGCAAGGTTGGATTGCGGCGGATACAACGATCAAAACACCAGACAGTAAATCGGTCTGGCAAAAAGTTGGTGGTGATGTTCTTTCGAACAATAGTCCCGTGACACTGGAGTGGAATAATGGACAAGGCCTTACGTTTCAACATGTTATTGAAATAGACGATGCGTATGGTTTCACGCTCGTAAAGCGCGTGATGAATAAAGGCAATCAAGATGTCACGCTTTATCCTTATGGATTGATTGCTGAACGCGGGATACCCGAGGATTTTGAATCGCGTTTTGTGGTGCATGAAGGACCTATTGCCTATGCGAATGGTGAGCTTTTTGAAGCCACTTACGGCAAGATGGATGATAAGCCAAAATATGAGGAGCGTTCGACAGGTGGTTGGGTTGGTCTGACAACAAAAAGCTGGTTGACCGCTTTGGTGCCCGATCAAGCGCAAAACGCAACCTATCGCATTAATTACACGAGCACAGTTGAGAACAATCTAAATCCGAATGCCAAAGATCGATACCAAGCCGATACATTAGGAGCGGCTCTCGTAATTCCTGCAGGGGGCATGAATGAATATACGTCTCGCTTTTTTGTTGGCGCGAAAAATTTAAAACTGATTGATCGTTATGAAGAAGAATGGTCTGTAGCGAAATTTGATTTAGTTATCGATTGGGGTTGGTTTTTCTTTTTAACCAAGCCTTTCTTTATCATTTTACAATTTTTTTACGGTCTTGTCGGGAATTTTGGTGTGGCGATTATCATGCTCACCATCATCTTGCGGATTGCTGTTTTCCCCTTGGCGAACACATCGTTTAAATCTTTTGCGAATATGCGGAAAATTGGACCGCAAATGCAAGAATTGCGCGAAAAATATAATGACGATAAAGCCAAATTGCAGCAGGAATTGGTAAAACTTTATCAACGCGAAAAAGTGAATCCGATGTCCGGCTGTTTGCCGATTCTGGTCCAGATTCCGATCTTTTTCTCCCTCTTTAAAGTGCTTTCTAACACGATTGAAATGCGCCATGCGCCTTTCTTTGGATGGATTCAGGACTTGTCCGCTCCCGATCCAACAAGTGTGTTTAATTTGTTTGGTTTATTGCCCTTTACACCACCCGATGTTCTTCAGATTGGGATTTGGCCGTGTTTGATGCTCGTGAGTATGATTATTCAACGCAAATTATCTCCACCACCGCCAGATAAAATGCAAGCGCGGATGATTGCCGCATTACCATGGATCATGACGTTTATTTTGGCGCAGTTTGCGGCGGGGCTCGTCATTTACTGGACGTTTAACAATATTTTTTCAACCATCCAGCAATATATCATCATGCGTCGCATGGGCGTTGAGGTTGATTTCATTGGCAATATTCTCGGCAAGAATAAAAAGAATGCTGATAATACCGATGAGGTGATTGAAGGCGAAGCGACCGAAGTTGTTGAAGAAAAAATAGCTGACGAAACACCAAAAGAAATCAGCAAACCTAAACCGAAAAAATCGAAAAAGAAAAAGTAAGGTGTCCGATGAGCATGGAGACCGAGATATCACCGAAGCAAATGGAAGAAGGCCGGCTTTTATTCTCGGGCACTTGTGACTTTGTTTTAGGAGTTGCTGGCTTAGAGCAACTGCCCGCTGCAGACCGTGCTGAAGTTGCTTTTGCGGGTCGCTCAAACGTGGGTAAATCCTCTTTACTCAACGCACTTACAAAACGAAATAATCTAGCGCGTACTTCCCATACACCAGGACGTACGCAGCAGCTGAACTTCTTTGATCTCGGTGGTGCGCTATATCTCGTTGATATGCCGGGATACGGCTACGCCAAGGTGTCAAAAAAGCAACGCAATGAGTGGAGTAAGCTTATTAAGAAATATCTAAGCGGTCGTCAAAATTTGCGCTGCGTTTTTATTTTGGTCGATGGTCGTCACGGATTAAAAGACAGTGATGAAGAGTTAATGGACATGCTTGATGAAACAGCAGTGCCGTATCGCATTGTGTTGACGAAGTGCGATAAAGTGAAGAAAACGGAACTAGAAAGCCATATTGAAGCAATTCAAAAAGCTTTGAAGAAACATCCGGCGGCGTATCCAGGCTTATACCAGACAAGCTCTCATAAGAACGATGGGATTGATATCTTGCGGGCGGAGATTACCGCGCTTCGAGAATAGTATAGTAACTGTAAGCTGTTTGTGCGTTATTCGCGACACAGAGAGAGCTGTATCCCTCACAGGCGGCACATTCTGTGGTTGTAAAATCATTATTACCGCCTCCTGGTACAAAATGAGTGGCAATTGTTCCGGTGAGAACAGGGATAGTCGTTGATCCGGTTATTTGTTCATTAATATATTCACATATGGGCCGCTTAATTTCATGAGCGATTATGAGCACATCATTTGTTGGATTTCCTAGGTTGTCTAAAGGGGTCCATTCTACATTAATTTGATCTTGGTATTGCCATCCAGCGTCGGCCGAAATTGGTTCGAGAATGTTCGATGAGGGTTCTGGTAAGTAATTAAGGCCGCCGCCGCTTGGGTGAAACACTTTGTGAATATGAGGAGCTGTATTAAATCCGACATTTGTCGGTAACATAAAGTCTAGATCATTTGCGTCAGAGCCGCTCATAATCATCATATCGATGACTTGTTGCGCCGAGCCGACATATTCGATCAGTTCATTACTATACAGATCTATGCGTTCGCGGGAGAGATTTTGATTATCCGAGCGTAAATTTTGACGGGTTAGCGCCAACGTCAAAAAGCCAAACAGCGCCAGAGCGACCAGAATGTAAATCATGGCGTTTCCACGCTGGTTTTTTGCTGAATCCTTTGCTTTGCCTATTGTTTTCATCATCGATAATCGTCTATTCTTGTTCCTATTATGGATTATATCACAAATATAACGGCTTTAAACGCATCCATTGATGGCCTATCGCTCTTATTGGGTGCTGGGATAGGACTGTTGACGGGTATTTTGCTGCTGCTCATTGCCGTGATTCGTAATAAAGGCATGAAGACCCAGTTATTGATTAATCAAAAACATGCGCAAGAAAAGCTCGATGCACAAGACGGAGAGATCGCTATTCTTCGTGAGAAATTAGATGTGGCCAATCAAGATGCGGTGCGTTTTCAAGAGCGTGAAGAAGCGACAAAGAAGCAATTAAAAGAGCATCGCGAAAACACTAATACTCTTGAATTAAAATTTGAAAATCTAGCCAATAAAATTTTTGAAGAAAAAACAAATAAGTTTAATATGCAGTCGCAAGAAAGTTTAAATACACTTTTGTCGCCATTAAAAGAAAAGCTCAATGATTTTCAAAAGAAAGTAGATGATTCTTTTGGCGCGCAAAAAGCCGAACAGTTTTCTTTAAAAGAGCAGATTAAGCTTTTCATCGAGCAAAGCGATCAGATGAAAACTCAGACAGAAAATCTCGCCAATGCGTTGCGTGGTAATAGCAAGACCCAAGGTGATTTTGGGGAAATGGCACTAGAGAAAATCATGGAAAACGCAGGCCTGAAGCGCGATATCCATTATACGACGCAGGCCACTGGTATGGGTATGAAGCATGTTGAAACAGGCCAAACAATTAAGCCGGATGTTGTGGTTCATTTGCCGGATAACAAACATATTATTGTTGATTCAAAAGTATCCCTGACAAATTATGATCGGCTTTTAGAAATTCAAGAGACCGATAATGTTCTTTTTGAAAAAGAACTCAAAAGCTTTTTATCGTCGGTGCGTAAACATGTCACTGATTTAGAAAAGCGTCGTTACCAAGATACAGATCAATTGGGCACACCAGATTTTGTTTTGATGTTTATGCCGATCGAGGGGGCTTATATGCTTGCCCTACAAAAAGATCCTGATTTGCATCAATTTGCGTGGGACAAAGGCGTGGTGCTTGTGGGGACCTCTACATTATTCTCAACCTTGCGCACTGTTGGGTCTATCTGGCGCTTAGTCGATCAGAATAACAATGCCAATGAAATAGCCAAGCAGGGCGGCGCCCTTTATGAGAAAGTCGTTGGTTTTGTTGAGGATATGAAGAAAATTGGCGCGAATTTAAAGACGTTAGAAGGGAATTACGATAACGCGATGACCAAGCTTTCCGAAGGACGCGGGAATATCTTAAAACGCAGCGAGACAATGAAAACCTTGGGTGCCAAAACATCGAAATCTTTGCCCAATGAATTATTGGATCAAGAAGAATTAATTGCGCCGTCTAATAACAATGAAGATAAAGCGGCTTAAGCGATGAGTGAATTTTATGATTTAGTAAGAGTGCCAGATGCGGTTTTAAAAACCGAAAGCACGCCTGTCGAAAAAATTGATTCTGCGATTCAAGATCAAATTGATCGTATGATTCGTACCATGTATCGCGATGCAGGAATTGGTTTGGCGGCGAACCAAGTCAACATTACCAATCGTGTGTTCGTCATGGATTTGCCGGACGGTATTTGGGAATATGGTGACGAAAAGAACGGTGTTCTTACAATTGAAGCTGGCTATAAAAGTGGTGAGCGCGAAGAAGAGTTGGTGCGTAACCCGCGCGCTTTTATTAACCCAGAAGTGATTTGGGAATCCGAAGAGAAATCCTCTTATGAAGAAGGCTGCCTTTCTATTCCCGGCCAATATGCTGAAATTGTAAGGCCTACGAAGGTTAAGGTAAGGTTTCAAAACGCCGAAGGGGCGACTGAAATTGAAGAATTTGAAGGGTTACACTCGCATTGTGTGCAGCATGAAATTGATCATCTGAATGGTATTTTGTTTATTGATTATCTCTCTTCCTTGAAACGCAATATGATTATCAAGCGTATGCAAAAACTCAATAAGGACGCTTCGGCGCTATAATTTTTAATGGACCGCCCACCTTTACGCCTTGTTTTTATGGGGACGCCGGATTTTGCTGTACCGGCTTTACAGACTTTGTTGAATAGCGATCACAAGGTGCTAGCAGTGTATACGCAGCCACCCCGACCCAAAGGGCGCGGAAAAAAACTACAAGCATCGCCAGTGCATGAACTGGCAGAGTCAGCTGATATTGAAGTGCGCACACCGGAGAATTTTAAAAATCATAAAACCGTTCATGAGTTTGAAAAACTAGAAGCGGACCTCGCGATTGTGGCGGCGTATGGCTTGATTTTACCGCGGGAAATTTTAAATGCGCCAAAATATGGGTGCGTGAATATTCATGCTTCTTTACTGCCGCGCTGGCGGGGGGCGGCACCGATTCATCGCGCGATTTTGGCGGGTGATACCAAGACCGGTATTACGTTGATGCAGATGGATGAGGGGCTTGATACCGGCAATATCATATCGATGGAAAAAACGATCATTGGTCCGAAAACAAGGCTGGATACGCTTCACGACAGCTTGGCTGAAATGGGTGGAAGTATGTTATCTACACTCCTAGAGACACTTCAGGAAACAGATACAATTGAGAGCACACCGCAACCTGACGATGGTGTGACCTATGCCCATATGCTCAAAAAAGAAGAGGGTCGTATTGATTGGCATGAAAGTGCTGATTCCATTGAACGAAAAATTCGTGCTTTTTATCCATGGCCCGGCACATGGAACTTGGTTAATGACAAACGATTAAAAATTATCAAAGCAGAAAATTCAGAGCAGAAAATTGAAAGCGATCCTGGCATTATTACAGAAGAAGGTATCGTTAATTGTGGTGATGGTCATGCGCTTCAGCTCCTCGAAGTGCAACCGGAAAATAAAAAAATCATGGATATTCAAGCGGCGATGAATGGCGGGTATCTAAAAAAAGGTGATATGCTGACATGACTCGGTGGAAGATTACAATCGAGTATAATGGCCAGAATTATGCGGGGTTTCAGAGACAACCGGAATTGCCAACAATTCAGGGTGAAATCGAATCGGCGATTAAGCAATTTTCGCAACAAGAGGTGCGTATAACCGTTGCTGGCCGCACTGATGCCGGCGTTCATGCGAAGGGGCAGGCGGCACATTTTGATTTGAATTATCAACATGCTGATGGATCGCCACGGTCAATGAACGGGTTTGAACTTGCCAAAGCGATTAATGCGCAAATGATTGATCAACCAATTGCTGTGATTCATGCTGAAGAAGTGGATGATGAATTTCATGCGCGCTTTGATGTGCAGGCAAAAACATACCACTA
>JBCDCD010000050.1:0-8204 GCA_039182445.1 Pseudomonadota bacterium
AATCGAATGCGAGATTACAGGGCGCGAAAAAACACGCTATTCCATTTGGAAAAAGATGCAGCGTAAAAATGTGTCGTTTGAGCAGCTCTCCGATATCATGGCGTTTCGTATTGTGGTGGATAATGTCGGCGAATGTTATCACGCGCTCGGTGTGCTGCATGCCGCGTATCCTGTGGTGCCGGGGCGCTTTAAGGATTATATCTCGACACCAAAGCCGAATGGCTATCGATCGCTTCATACAACGGTTTTGGGGCCGGAAAAGCAGCGTATTGAAATTCAAATTCGCACCTTAGAGATGCATCAAGAAGCGGATTTAGGGGTAGCCGCGCATTGGGCGTATAAAGATGGTTCTAAAAAGAATGATATTAAAGACGTCACACAATATCGTTGGTTACGTGAGTTGCTCGATATCTTGGAACAAGAGCAGCGGCCAGAAGATTTTCTTGAGCATACAAAATTAGAATTATTCCAGGACAAGGTTTTTGTCTTTTCACCCAAAGGTGACTTGATTGAGTTACCAAGCGGAGCAACGCCTGTCGATTTTGCTTATGCGGTTCATTCGGACGTTGGTGATAAATGTGTTGGTGCGAAGGTGAACGGAAAAATCACACCGCTGAATACGAAGTTAAATAATGGCGATCAGGTTGAAGTGATTACATCGAAGACACAGACGCCATCACCGGCGTGGGAACGCTTTGTGGTTACCGGAAAAGCACGCTCCCATATTAAACGCTTTATTCGTCAACAGCAGCGCAGTGAATATATTACGCTGGGTCAGGCGATGCTGAAGAAAATCTTTGCTCAGGAAGAGTATGAGTTTACGGAGAAAGCTGTTGCGGGTGTTACGAAAAAATTACGTGTTGATGAAGCCGATGATATTTACGCGAATATCGGTTCGGGTCATTTTTCAGCGCGTGATGTGTTTAAAACAATCTTTCCGGCACACAAGACCGAAATTGCACGGCCGCCAGTGCATGAGTTTAAAGATACAGCCTCTAAAAAGCGTGATAAGGATGTCGCCGTACCGATTAAAGGGCTTATTCCGGGTATGGCGATGCATTTTGCGCGTTGTTGTCACCCGCTACCTGGGGATCGTATTGTCGGGATCGTCAGTACGGGTAAAGGCGTCACTATTCACACCATCGATTGTGAAACGCTGGAAACATTTGCAGACACGCCGGAGCGTTGGCTTGATGTTTCCTGGGGCGATGGACCGGACTCTCCTGAAAGTCATGTTGGTCGTTTGAATGTGACCTTTGAAAATAAGCCTGGTGGATTGGGAACTGTTTCAACAGTGATCGGTAAGAATGGCGGTAATATTTTGAATTTAAAGATCACCAATCGTTCGCTTGATTTCTGGGATATTATTTTAGATGTGTATGTCAATGATACGAAGCATTTAAACAATATTATTGCTGCGTTACGCGCAACGCCTGAAATCACTTCTGTTGATCGTGCCAAAGGGCGTTAAAAAATGCTTTTCAAGCGTCGCGATAAGCAATCATTTTTAGCAACAATCAAAAACTACCTTAAGGCCAGTTTATCGCCGAAGAGAACATTGATTTATTTAAAGCACCGTATTCTACGTATGCCACACAGCACACGGGATATAGCATTGGGCCTTAGTTCCGGGATTGCGATATCATGGACGCCGACGTTTGGGTTTCATCTCATACAGTGTTTTATCTTTTGTAAGATTGTTAAAGCGAATTTTCCAGCGGCCGCGATAGGGTCAGTTTGGGGAAATCCATGGACTTTTCCCTTCCTGATGTGGGGGTCTTATGTTCTTGGTAGCTTTGTTGTCGATATTTTACATCTTAATCAATTGATCGATCTAAAAACAGGTTTTGCATCGGATGAGAAAGAGGCGTTTGGCATAGAAGCCTTTTTCCCAACTCTCATAGGGGGTTATTTGCTCGCTGTTTTAAGTATTCCTATTTTTTATTATATTTTCTACTATTTGATAAAAGCAGCAAGAAAAGCTCGTCAGAAAATGGGTGGTACCGTGAAAAATATAAAAGAGAAAAGAAGTCGTCAAAAATGATTATAGGGATTGGAACGGATTTGCTAGATACGCGGCGCATTGAAAAAATTATTGGTGTGCACCCTATTCGTTTTTTAGATAAATATTTTACCGCCGCAGAAATTGAGAAATATCATGAGCGGAAAAAAGCAGGGACACACATTTTATATCTCACCAGTCGTTTTGCCGCCAAAGAAGCGGTGTCAAAAGCGTTAGGCACAGGCTTTCAGGGTGGGCTATCGATGAAAGATATTGAGATTGGCAATGATGATAAAGGAAAGCCCTATGTGGTTTTGCATGATGAGGCTTATCGGATCTTAGAGAAGCTGACGCCAGATGGCATTGAATCTCATCTTCACATTACGCTGACCGATGAAGTCCCTTATGCGCAGGTTTTTGTAGTGATTGAAGCGATTTCGGGTCAATTGGCCGAGAATTAAGCTTGGAATATTGAAAATTGCCTCTGGCTTCTATCGGTAAATTTCTATAGACATTAAATCATGAAAAAAGCGACGGAAAACAATACGATAGAAGAAAATCATCCAGTTAAAAAAACCAATAAGCAGGAGATGAGTGAGTTTGCCAAAACCGCTGTGATTGCCGTGTTATTGGCGATGGCGATCCGCACTTTTTTGTTTGAGCCGTTTAATATTCCTTCCGGGTCGATGTTGCCGACTTTATTGGTGGGTGATTATCTCTTCGTGAGCAAGCCAGCCTATGGCTATAGCCGTCATTCTTTTCCTTTTGGCTTGGCGCAATTTGATGGACGCATGGCGGAAAAGGATCCGAAGCGCGGTGATGTCGTTGTCTTTAAATTACCGTCCAATACTTCTGTCGATTATATTAAGCGTATTGTGGGTATGCCGGGTGATACGGTACAGATGCGTCAAGGGCGTTTATATTTGAATGGTGAGTTGGTTGAACGCGAGCCGATCGGTATGATTGAAGATGAAAGCGATGCGTCTTTTGGTAGCGTCAAATTGCTTGAATATATTGAAACGCTTCCTGGTGGTATTATGCACCGTATTTACGAAGAGACGGACAATGGTGACCTCGATAATACGCCGCTCTATACAGTGCCGGCACGGCATTATTTTGTAATGGGTGATAATCGTGATAACTCGCAAGACAGCCGCGTGCAAGAGTTTGTGGGGTTTGTACCTTTTGAAAATATTGTTGGTCGCGCAGAGATTCTTTTCTTTTCGATTGATCAAAAAGCGCAGCTTTTGAATCCTTTTACATGGCCGGATACGGTACGTTTTGGCCGTATGTTTGATAAAATCGGACCGATCCGTACAGAGGAATAATAGATATCATGTCTGATTTTAAAAAATTCCAAGACGAAATCGGATATCATTTCAATGATGAGCATTGGTTGGAGCGCGCGCTCACCCATTCCAGCACCAATGAAGATTATAATTATCAACGTCTTGAGTTTTTAGGCGACCGTGTTTTAGGACTTGTAATTGCAGGCGCGTTGTTTGAGCAATTTCGTGAAGAACGAGAAGGGGGGTTGGCCAAACGGCACACGGCTCTCATTCAAGGAAGTACCTGCGCCATGATTGGGCGTATCTTCAATTTTAATGATTATATGATCTTGTCGGATTCGGAAGAAGAGTCTGGCGGCCGCACCAATGAAAATATTATTGCCGATATTGTGGAATCTGTGTTTGGTGCGATTTATGTCGATGGCGGCTATGAAGCCGCGCAGGAAGTGATTTTGCGGCTATGGGGTGATAATATCAAAACCCTCAAAGAAGCGCCGCAGGACCCAAAAACCGAGCTACAAGAATGGCTGCAGGCAAGGGGTTATGAGCTTCCTGTTTACACCATTGTTGATAAAACCGGCCCCGATCATGCGCCTGTCTTTACGATCGAATTATCGGTGCAAGGGATCGATAGCATCCGTGCCGAAGGACCATCGCGTCGCCAAGCAGAAAAAACAGTGGCACGCACACTGCTCAAAACAATTAAAGATCAAGCATGAGCGAAGAAGCGTCAACCAAATTTGGTTTTGTCGCGGTCATGGGCGAGCCGAATGCCGGCAAGTCAACTTTGCTGAATGCTATTATCGGTGAAAAAGTTTCGATTGTTTCCTCAAAAGTGCAGACAACACGAACCCGTGTAAATGGCATTTGGCTCAAGGATGATACACAAATCGCTTTTGTAGATACACCGGGCTTGTTTTCGCCGAACAAGAAAAACACCTTAGAAAAAGCAATTGTTAGTGCCGCATGGGAGGGGCTGGATTATGCGGATGAAATCCTCTTTCTGTTTGATGCGACAAGAAAGCTCAATCCTCAGACAATAGAGATATTAGAAGCGCTGAAAAACAAGACCAATATCAACCTCATTCTTGTTCTGAATAAGATTGATAAGTTAAGCCACGAGAAGCTTTTAAAGATCACCCAAGAGCTGAACGATCTCTATGATTTCAAGGCAACCTTTATGATTTCCGCGTTAAAAAATAATGGTCTTGAGGAAATGTTAGATTATCTTCAAAGCCTTATGCCGCAAGGGCCGTGGCATTATCCTGAAGATGAAATTACCGATATGCCGATGCGTTTGATGGCAGCAGAAATCACGCGCGAAAAACTTTTCGAAAAACTTTATCAGGAACTTCCCTATGGTTTGACAGTAGAAACAGATGAATGGGAAAAGTTTGATAATGGTAGTATTAAAATTCATCAAACAATTTACGTTGAACGCGAAGCGCATAAGAAAATAATTTTGGGTAAAGGCGGTGAGATGCTGAAAAAAGTCGGTATACAATCCCGTCAAGAAATAAAAAAATTAATGGATACAGATATCCACCTAAAATTATTTGTAAAAGTCCACGACCGCTGGATGCAAGATGAAGAGCGGTTTTCCTTGTGGAACCTACAGCTTCAAAAGTAATCACCATTAAGAAAAAAGTTGTTTAAAAAACAAATTTTTAATTTTTGGGGATAAAGAATCGATATTTGCCCGCGACTCTATTCAGCGATTCGCAACATTGATACAGTCAGATTTAGTTTTTCAAGACAAACACTTTTTTCAAAGCTGTAAAAAGCACGGGGGAACATTGTAGCTATGGGTTGGACAGACGATCGCGTAACATTATTAAAGCAACTTTGGGGCGAAGGGAAAACAGCTGCTGAGATTGCCAAAGAATTGGGTGACGGCGTTACCCGTAATGCTGTTATTGGTAAGGCACACCGTCTCAAATTATCCAGCCGTATGTCACCCATTCAGCAGAATGTGAAGAAAACCAAATCTGCGGATAAGGTTGCGCCGCCAGCACCGCGTCGCAGTAATAAAAAAATTCCTATTCATTTGGGTAAACAGCTCAAAATGGAAGAGCTTCGCGAGAATATGTGCCGCTGGCCGAATGGTGATCCACAAGATGAAAACTTTTCTTTTTGCGGTTGTAAGACAATTGAGGGATCGCCTTATTGTCAAATTCACAATGATATCGCTTATCAGGTGACATCGCGCGCGAAGACGCTCAATGCGAAGGATTTCAGCGACGATGCCGGAGCACCGGAAGAGCTCGAGATCAAAACGGCTAACGCATAAAATTGTCCATCTTGTCCTGTGACATCATTTCTATGCTCCTAAAATAGGTCAACTATTCGTCGTCGCTTGCGCCTTGTCACAGAACAAGCTGCATCAATTTTAATTTCAAACCAAAAAGATTTTTTAGCAGACAATAAAAAAGCAGCTATTCGCTGCCGTTTACTTCAAAGTCGAGAACTTCGCGTCCTTTTGAAACAGAACGCACTTTCATGGTGATTTTTTGACCTGGGATCAGAAGATCCATATTCTTTTTATCCAAGCAGGTTTTGTGAACAAACACATCTTTTTTACCATCTTCAGGGATAATAAAGCCAAAGCCCTTATCCGGTTTATACCACTTCACGGTGCCTTCCATGGTTTCAATGACTTCATCTTCATCGATTTCAACACGGAAGGTAATGGGGGCAGGATTTTCACCGATTTCAATGAGCTTATCAACTTTGGTAACTAGGGCGCCTTTCGGGCCTTTAACAATATGACAGGATATCACGGCGCCTTCGCCAAGCTCATGAATACCGGCATCTTGCAATGTCGTAATATGAATGAAAGCATCACAGGGATCATCGTCAGGAACAGCAAAACCAAATCCCTTCGATGTATTGAACCATTTGATACTCGAGCGTAATGGTTCGCTTTGTGACACTTCTTCGGCGTGTCGTTCCGTATTTATCATTTCTGATCCCCATCACATAATAAATGGTAGTAAACAAACATAGGTTACCCCACGAGCTCTTATCATATCGAATTGGCGGCGTACTGGCTAGTCTCTTTACAATAAAAGTTAAAAAATAAATCATTATATTTCAGCAATTTATGCGGTAAAATAATGAGATATAATATTATTTCAAAATTATTCTGACAAAAGGGGAAGAACATGACGGATTATCCATGGTTGAAAAAATATCCTGAGGGTGTTGATTGGAATGCAGATATTCCCGCGAAGCCCGTTTATGCGATGCTCGATGAAACAGCGGCCAGCCATGGTAATGCACCTGCTTTTGATTTTTTAGGCGCCAAACAAAACTGGAATGATATTCAAACAGCCAGCCTTAAAATGGCGAAAGGGCTACAGGATTTGGGCGTTAAAAAAGGCGATAAAGTTGGTATTTTCCTGCCGAACTGTCCGCTTTTTGTCGTGGCCTATTACGCGATTATGCGTGTTGGAGCAACGGCGGTGAACTATAACCCGCTTTATGCGGAGCGTGAGCTGGCCAATATGATTGAGGACAGTGAAACCGAGGTGATGATCACAGCGGACTTGGAAATCCTCTTTTCAAAAATGTACAAAATGTTGAGCGATACACGGCTCGATAAATTGGTCGTCGCGAGCTTTACCGATATGTTGTCCTTCCCCAAAAACTTTTTGTTCAAATTAGTGAAGGGGAAAGAGCTCGCCGATATTCCCGATAACAACAAACGTATTATCCGTTATGAAGAGATGACGAACAATGACGGCACATATAAAGAAGTCGATATTAATCCGGAAGAAGATATTGCGCTTTATCAGTATACGGGCGGTACCACCGGATTGCCGAAAGGCGCGATGCTGACTCATGCAAACATTGTTGCGAACGCCGTACAAGCCGGCATGTGGCTCGGCTGTGATATGGGTGAAGATAAGATGCTTGGTGTGATCCCATTCTTCCACGTTTTTGCGATGACAGGCGTGATGAATATCGCTGTTTTGAAAGCGATGGAAATCATTGCCCTGCCGCGGTTTGAGCTCGATGCCACGCTGAAACTTATTCATGACAAAAAACCAACAATTTTCCCGGCAGTGCCCGCAATTTATAACGGCATTAACAACAATAAGAAGCTCGCGAAATATGATTTAACATCTCTCAAATATTGTGTATCTGGCGGCGCACCGCTTCCCGTGGAGGTGAAAAGAAAATTTGAAGAAAAAACCGGCGCGGTTGTGGTCGAAGGCTATGGCCTCACCGAAAGTTCACCCGTGCTGTGTTGTAATCCACGCGTCGGCGAAAATAAGGCTGGGTCGATTGGCTTACCATTCCCGAACACCGTTGTTGAAATTATTGATCCGGAAACGGGGAAACATTGTCCTGTGGGTGAGCGTGGGGAGCTCTGCGCCCGTGGCCCGCAAGTGATGAAAGGCTATTGGAAGCGCGATGAAGAAAATAAAACAACGCTTCAGGATGGTGGGCGATTGCATACGGGCGATATCGCGACCATGGATGAGGATGGGTATTTCTTCATCGTCGATCGTATCAAGGATATGATTATTACCAACGGCTATAATGTCTATCCGCGCAATGTCGAGGAGGCGATTTACCTGCACCCGAGTGTCGAGGAATGTATTGTCGCGGGTCTACCCGATAAACAACGCGGGGAGATTGTGAAGGCGTGGATCAAGATTAAAGACGGCCGCATATTGACGGCTGAAGATCTCAAGACATTCTTGGCCGATAAGATTTCATCCATGGAAATCCCCAAACGCATTGAATTCCGTGATGAACCGCTACCCAAAACAATGATCGGCAAGCTTAGCCGTAAGGATATCGTCGAAGAGGAATTAGGGAAGAAGTAGATAGAAGAAACTATTGCTTACTTCGTTTGTATGCTTCGGCTTCGAAGCATTTTTGTAAGTTCATTGTTACTGAAG
>JBCDCD010000051.1:0-8103 GCA_039182445.1 Pseudomonadota bacterium
GAAGATTTGCCGCCGGAATTGAAAGAATTCTTGATCAAGCTGGTCACCCTAAAGAGTTACGTGTTCTCTTTAACTCACATGGCGAAGGTAAAAAAATTATTGCTGAATACAGAAAACTTCTTCGTCAATTTGGTCAACCGCAAGTTGCTTTATTGGGTGTTGGCCCTAATGGCCACGTCGGATATCATGAGCCCGGCACTGCACCCTTCAGAGGAATACACTCGGCAATATTGGAAGAATCTTCTCGTATGCAGCAAAAAGAAACTTTTGGAAGCCTCGAAGAAACACCAAAAACAGGCGTTACGTGGGGTATTAAGAATTTCAAAGAAATGACTTCAATTGTGATGGCCTCCGGAAGTAGCAAAGCATCGCCCTTAGGTCGTATTTTTGATTATAGTATCAGCGTCAGAGACAACCCTGTCTCTTTCATAAGCGAAATGCCAGGAGGAAGAACAGCCTATTTGATAGCAGATAGAGAAGCATTATCTCAAACACCGTTTAGCCGCATGGCTTTTGTTTAGACATGACAGACGATAAACTTTCTTTATTTGCACGATTTAACAATCCAACAACAGCACATTTGGTGCGATCGATTTTGGAAAGCCATGACATCCCCTGCTTCGTTTTGGATCATATGAATGGCGGCATGAATTGGGATATTAATGGCGCAACACGCATGATGATCATGCAAAGTGACTTTGAAAATGCCAAAAAGCTTTTAGAAGACGAGGATATCAATATTGAGCTCTCTTAACTTTCATCTTCTGACCCTCTTCCCCGATATGTTTCCGGGGATGCTTGACCAATCTTTGGCAGGCAAAGCGCTGGAGCGTAATGATTGGTCATTTGATGCGATCAATATTCGTGATTATGCCGAAGGCGTGCATAAATCCGTCGACGACACCCCCTATGGCGGCGGCGCGGGCATGGTGATGCGCGCCGAGGTGATTGAAAAAGCATTACTGTCGATTCAAAAACCGGGGCGTAAAATTTATCTATCGCCACGTGGTAAAGTATTCAATCAGTCAATGGCCAAGGAACTCTCGCAGGAAGAAAATATTACTTTGTTGTGTGGTCGTTATGAAGGTGTCGACCAACGCGTTCTCGATGCGCATGACTTTGAAGAAATTTCTATCGGCGATTATGTGTTGAGTGGCGGTGAACCCGCCGCCCTGATCATGATGGATGCGTGCATACGCTTGCTTCCCAATGTCATGGGGAACTTAGATACGGAAGATAATGAGAGCTTCGGCAAAAATTTAGGTGGGCTTTTGGAATATCCGCATTATACCCGCCCCGCCGAATGGACGGATGCGAATGGTGTCACACATCAAGTGCCAGAAGTCCTTAAAAACGGCAATCACGCCGATATTGGGCAGTGGCGTAAGGAGCAAAGCGAGGAAATTACACAGGCTGTGCGGGCTGAGCTTCTAGACCCGGATAAGACACATCAGGTTTAAGCCTGTATCTCTCATCAATAATAAGTCCCTGTGGAGGGATTTTAAATACACCTACAAATTGACTATCCTTACCTGCAACAAAATCATCCGGTTTTAGATGATTAACACTTACAGCGCCTTGTGCTAAATTTTTCCATCGAGTTCGGAAATTTAACCCTATAGGACGACTAACTCTAAATTTACCATTTTTTCCACTAATAGAGCCGTCTCCATGAACACGATAACAATGAAAGCCTTCATTACCTATAATGGCAACCATAGCATGATCTTCAGGTAGATTGATCTCTTCAAAAGAGCTCTTCAACCAACCATCCGCTAGAAGAGCGTTTTTAACATTATAAGGGGTTTCTGATTGCACACCATCGCCATTCACATGAAGAATATGTGGGGTTTTTGCATGCGCTCTATTCGTCGGCATAAGTTGCCCTGGTGAAACCCAACCAAGTCTTGCTGCTCCCAAAACATGCGCGTAACAATTATAGTCTTTTACTCCAAAAAAACTTCTGTCCTCTGGCTCTGAGGCGGACTCAGGCATGAGGGTTGTTATTCTTGCACTAGGAAAATCTTTTAAAACCAAAGCCATAATATTACGTAAATTAATAAATTTATTGTAATTTGTCAATCAATCTGTCATAAAAGCGCAAAATTAACCAATAAAAAGAGAATTGGGCTGCCTTGGGCGTATAGACACCCTTGATTATCGAGCCCTGATAATGGAGTTAAGATTATGAATATATTGCAAAAATTTGAAAGACGTCAGGCTGAAAAGCACCTTGGTGATCGCCAGATCCCTGACTTCTCCCCCGGTGATACCGTTAAAGTAAACGTGAAAATTCGCGAAGGAAGCCGTGAGCGTGTGCAAGCCTATGAAGGCGTGTGTATTGCCCGTTCCGGTGCCAACGACATGAATGCAAGTTTCACGGTGCGTAAAATCAGTCTTGGTGAAGGCGTTGAGCGTGTGTTCCCGCTGTACTCACCACGTATTGATTCTATTGAGCTTGTTCGCCGCGGTTCTGTCCGTCGTGCGAAGCTTTACTACTTGCGCGATCGTCGTGGTAAATCTGCGCGTATTGCAGAGCGTACCAGCGGTCACGGTCTTGAAGTGGAAGTTGATGAATCAACTGAAAACATGACACAAACAGCGAAACGCGCCGCGAAAAAGGCGGATAAAGAAAAAGCCCGTGGCGAGCGTCGTAAAGAACAAGAAAAGATTAAAGCCGATAAGAAAGCGGCCAAGGACGCTGAAAAGAAAGCAGCAGAAGCCGAAGCACAAGCGGCCGAAGCTCCTGCTGAAGAAACAGCGCCTGAAGCAAAATCTGAAGATTAAATTTTATAACCTTGATAAGAATTTAAAAAGCGACCTGAATGGGTCGCTTTTTTATTGGTTTTGCGAAAATTAGATTGCTGGCTCTGAAACCGCACCATTTTGGACATAGTATAGACGTGGTGGCAATTCTGGTCCAACAACATTGGCTCTCATAATCTGGCCATCCCCTATTCGAAACAAAGCAGAAGCAATGTGGGGGTCACCGGTTGTAATAAAATCAAGTAATCGCTCGCCCGATGTTTCAAAATCTTCAGAGATAAAATGGGCATCAGGGACAATGTTATGTGTTTCTGCATCTCTAATATAGAGAGTATTGCCTAAAAAACGCGCATAATAGTCAGTTGTGTTATCAATGATTTGTATTTCGCCATCATCCATAAAGGCTGTTGGACGCGCCGTTTCCTCAAAAACCTGACCTATACCTAACCCGCTAGCAACCCAACATCCTGCTCCTAAAATTGTTAAAGCAGGCGCCCAAAAGACAAATCTGTCATTTAAAAAATCTAAATCAAATCTCATTTTCGCACACTCTCTTTATTTTTGCCTCAAATAGCAAAAAGCGGCCTACCCATCAAGCCGCCCTTTGCACAAAGGAGATTAAAAAAATTAATATCTAAAATTAAACGGCCCCACGAGAGCTGCTTCATATGCATTCACACGATAGCTGTCAATTTCATTACCCGCTTCATCAGTAACCGTTACATCACAAGATCCTTTAGCATCTTCCACCGCATTAGGAAGCATAACAGGCATAAATGAAGCAGTGGCATTTGGAACAACCTCACCACCTGAAACAACTTGAAACGATCCATCTGCTTGACGACCACAATCGACATCATCTCGCACAGGCGTCTGAGCAACTGAGCGAGGCGCTGCATCAAAATGCTCTTGTGTTTCGAGAACATGATCGCTCATATTCTCTAATGCTTTATCTATATGCAGATAAGCTCCATAACCAATGGTCGCTACCACCGCTGCTGGAAATAATGCTGTTGTTAAATTTCCCATGTCCACACACCTTCTCTTAAATTAAAAAGTCCCGAAACATATAATGTTATGTAAATTATGTCAAGTCTTTTTTGCTAAAATGTCCGTATCGCGGCAATATTTAACGTAAAAACCAACAAATTTCAACAAAAAACGCCCTCTAAGCCGCAGATTTCTTGGTTATGGCCTGTAAAAGGTCCATAGGCAGCGGTAACACCACCGTCGAGCCCTTGGCACTGGTAAAGTCATCTAGCGTGTTCAAATAGCGTAATTGCATGGTTTCAGCGCGTTTTGCCATGATCGCCGCGGCCTCATCAAGCTGCTGCGCCGCCTGTAATTCCCCTTCGGCGTTAATAATCTTGGCGCGACGTTCCCGCTCCGCTTCCGCTTGTTTCGCAATGGCGCGCACCATGGACGGATCAATATCAACATGTTTGATCTCAACATTGGTGATTTTAATCCCCCAACCTTCGGCCTGTGCATCCAAAATTTCCTGCACATCCGCATTCAATTGATCACGTTTAGAAAGCATATCGTCCAATTCATGCTTACCCAGCACCGAACGCAAGGTTGTTTGCGCCAATTGACTGGTCGCGAGACGGAAATTTTCCACGCGGTTAATCGCATGCGCGGGCTCGACGACGCGGTAATACACCACGGCGTTGACTTTTACCGACACGTTGTCTTTAGAAATCACATCTTGTGAGGGAATATCTTCGGTGCGGATCCGCATATCGACTTTGTCCATCACCTGTACAAAGGGAATGATAAAGCGCAAACCGGCGTTGCGTGTGCTGGTATATTTTCCGAGCGTATACACAACGCCGCGTTCATATTCTTTAATAATACGAATGGACGCAGCCGCAATAACAACGATAGCGAATAGTAAAAATACGAGAACAGGCATCATTTTTTCTTTCCTTACTTTTCTTTTTTAGAGGGAATTTTTATCTTCTTTGGGTCAATATAAATGATCGCTTCTTTATCATCACCGAGATGCGGGATGATTTTGACTTTCATATCACTGACTTTGGCAACATAGACTTCATCATCTTTATCAAGCTTATGCGCTTCATCGCTATAGGCTTGCCAGTTTTCGCCTTGGACGAAAATGCGACCTTCTTTGCCCGACCAGTTTAGGATTTTGGCGCTTTCACCAATCATACCTTCGATTCCGGTGGTCATTTTCTTACGATAGAGCCTGTAGGTATAAATCCCGCCAGCAATAGCCAGCGCAATGGAGAGAATAGC
This sequence comes from Pseudomonadota bacterium, assembly GCA_039182445.1. GTDB lineage: Bacteria > Pseudomonadota > Alphaproteobacteria > Micavibrionales > Micavibrionaceae. Next base: position 5,026 of record JBCDCD010000051.1, read on the forward strand.
GAGCATGATGATGACTTCGACGCTTACGGGCATTTCTTCGATATAGCCTGTCTGATGCAATTGCACGACACCAATCAAAATAATCGATACACCCGCAAAACCGAACAAACCAAAAGCTGGCAAGAACACTTCGACAATAAGCAGTGCAATACCGAGAAGAACGAGCGCAATACCCCCCGCGCTAATCCAATCAGAACTAGAGAGAACGGATTCAAATTCCATGTTACGCCGCCTTTTGTAATTTATTGTTTAATTCATTAATCAACGCATCGCCCATCGCGCTCGTTGAGACTTCATTGCAGCCTTCCGCCATAATGTCCGGTGTGCGGATACCATTTGAAAGGACATGCTGCACAGCCTGTTCAACCATGTCGGCTTCATCCCCCAAACCGAGTGAGTAACGCAGCGCCATCGCGAAGCTTAAGATTGTCGCAAGCGGATTGGCCTTGCCCTCGCCAGCAATATCGGGGGCAGAACCGTGGACAGGCTCATACACGCCTGGCTTACCCGGCTCACCGAGAGAAGCGGATGGAAGCATTCCTAAAGAGCCCGTTAGCATCGCGGCTTCATCGGAGAGTATATCACCGAAGAGATTATCCGTGACGATCACATCAAATTGTGAAGGATTGCGTAGCAACTGCATCGCGCAGTTGTCGGCATACATATGAACAAGACTCACGTCCTTGAATTCTTTTTCATGTAACGCCGTGATGTCTTCACGCCAAAGCTTGCCACTTTCCATCACGTTTGCTTTTTCACATGAGGTTACATGGGAATTGCGTTTACGTGCTAATTCAAACGCCACACGACCGACACGTTCGATTTCATAGCTTTCATAGACTTGCGTGTTCACACCACGGCGTTGTCCATTACCCAAATCTTCAATACCGCGTGGCTCACCAAAATACACACCGCCCATCAATTCACGCACGATAAGAATATCGAGACCTTTTACGACTTCCGGCTTGAGTGTGGAGGCATCCACCAACGCATCAAAGACAATCGCGGGACGCAGATTGGCAAAGAGCTGCATTTCCTTACGCAAGCTCAGCAATCCTGCTTCCGGGCGCTTATCGTAATCGACATCATCCCATTGTGGCCCACCCACAGAGCCCATAATAACTGCATCAGACGCTTTACATTTCTCCAGCGTTTCATCCGCGAGCGGCACGCCATAACGATCATAAGCCGTACCGCCAATATCATCTTTATGAAGGTCAAAAGACAGACCACGATTGTCGGATAGCCATGCAATGACTTTTTCCACTTCGGCCATCGCTTCCGGGCCAATACCGTCACCGGGGAGAAGTGTAATTTTGTAATTTTTACTCATAACTTTTCACCATATTATAAATTGTCATACCCATAGCCTCAAAAGGTTCTCCATCAATTATGAATCCCATTTTTTTATAAAACCCTGCGGATGTTTTTCGGGCTGTACAAACAACAAATTTATAGCTCTTATCGTGCACAAATCGATCTACCTGCGAAATAAGTTTTTTACCTATGCCGTTCTTCTGGTGATTATCGTCAACGGCCATCTGTCTCAATTTAGCACGCTCGTTATCAACATTTGCAACAACAACTGTTCCAACGATACTATTTTGAAACATTGCAATAAAGTGATGTTGTCGGTCTTCGCCTCTAAGATCATCTTCACTTAACTTTATGCCCAAAGGCTCTCTTAATATTCTTTGTCTAAAACTCTTCGAAAGCTCATACTCTTCTGATCCATAAGCGATTTGATAGATGCTGACTTCATTCATATTATTGTCGCTATCGCCTCCATAGAAACATCATATCCTTTTCGAATGTTTGGAATCTCAAGAACACCTCGAGCAGGTTTATGATTACCTAGCATTTCTTTATACATCTCATCAACATCGCCCCAATGTTCCGTTTTTGAAACATAGATTGAAATACGGCATATGGAACTAATCTCGCCCCCTGCCGCTCTTACAATCTCAATAATGTTGCTTAGTACCTGCCTAGTTTGATCTTGGACATTTCCCTTTTCTTGTTCGGGGTTTTCGGGGTCAATCGGCAATTGTGTTGCCACAAAAATAAAGCCATTGGCTTTAACCGCTTGAGAATAATGCCCAGCTGCCGCGGCGGCCCGGTCCGTTTCAATCATCTCAATCATAGAGCCAACTCCGTTTTTCTTTATCTTGTGCTTCGTAATCTGCGATGAAGCTTTTCTTTTCGAGCGTCAGGCCGATATCATCCAAACCGTTGAGCAAGCAATGCTTGCGGAACGGATCAATATCGAAGCTAAACGATATTTTATTGCCACGCGTGATGGTTTGCTTTTCGAGATCCACCTCTACCGCCCCTTCTGGATTATCTTCGGCTTCTGCCATGAGTTCATCGACTTGCTCTTGCGGCAGTTCAATTGGAAGTAAACCGTTCTTGAAACTGTTGTTATAAAAGATGTCAGCAAAGCTCGGCGCGATGATCACTTTAATGCCCATATCTTGAATCGCCCACGGCGCGTGTTCCCGTGAGGAACCGCAACCAAAGTTCTCACCCGTTAGAAGAACGGAGGCATTTTTATAGGCGGGCTTGTTCATGACAAAATCATCTTTATCCGATCCGTCTTCGTTATAACGAATATCGTTAAATGCATGGATGCCGAGACCCGTGCGTTTTACCGTCTTCAAAAATTGTTTTGGGATAATAATGTCCGTATCGACATTAATCATGCGCAATGGCGCCGCAATTCCCGTCACTTTGGTAAATTTTTCCATAGAGAGAATTTAGCCTTGCTCGGCCTGAAAATCAATAAAGGCCGCCAAAATATCAGGATCAAAAGCCCCTTGATATTTTTCGGCTTCCTGCATGCGTTTCAGGGTCTCTTCGGGGGTGCGCTCGGCCGGCTGGTGCGGGCGGTGGATCATATCGCCATCATAGGCATCAACGATACAGATCGCCTTCATCGCCTTGCCCATATCCTTGCCTTTTATGTGATAACGACCCTCACCACTTACTTTTTCATGATGATACATCTGCACCGCTTTAATCACATAAATATGCGGATGGGTATTGAGCTTCTCCGCTTCTGCAGCAATGGCTTGGTCA
>JBCDCD010000052.1:0-8092 GCA_039182445.1 Pseudomonadota bacterium
AAAAATTCTCCCATCATAAAAAACCCATGCTCGATATTTGGAAAATTTTACTCTTTATGAATAGCTGGCATGGCGTTCTGAAAGCCCACCCTGATAACACAACCTATCTACGTTACGAAGATTTAAAAAAACAAACGGCCTTAGAGCTCAAAAAAACCTGTGACTTCATTGGTATTGAAGGCACAACACATGCCATCATTGAAAAAGCGATAGAAAATAGCGCGCGCGACAAAATGCGGGAAAAGCTTAATCCAAATGATCCGGGTGCTGACAAAAAGGTAAATTTAAAAGAACGTAATTTTAGAGAATGGTATTCAGAAGACGACAAAGCATTTTTAAATGATATTTTTGACCGCTATCTTAAAGGTAATTACGGATATGATTTAAAAAACTGGGATGAAGCATGACAACAACACGCTATAAAAAAGATTTCCCGATCTCATGGGAAGAACTCCACCGTAACGCCAAAGCATTGGCGTGGAAGATACTTGATCAAAAAAAAGATTGGAAAGGTGTGATCGCGATTACGCGTGGTGGCATGGTCCCTGCTTGTATCATTGCGCGCGAGCTGGAAATTCTGAACGTCGAAACATTTTGCATCACCAGCTATGATGTTAAAGACCAAGCCGAGACCAAAATCTTAAAAAAGCCAGAAACGGTCACCGATGAAGGCGAAGGTTGGCTTGTCGTTGATGACCTTGTCGACACCGGCAAGACCTTTGAAATCGCCCGAGAACATTATCCAAAAGCGCATTATTCTTGTATCTACGTGAAGCCCGAAGGCGCGAAACAGACTGATACGTATATTACAGAGTTTACGCAGGATACTTGGGTACACTTCCCCTGGGACTTAGAGAATCAATACGTTACCCCAATCGCGCGTCAAGAGAGCTAAAGACAACATTCTAGTCGCGGCCTAAACCACCCATAATGTTGTGCTATATGCTTTACGTTCGCTAGATCTTCAGCCTTAATCAAAGGCGTGTCAATAATGAGATCGGCTAGCTGCGCATTAAATTTGATACCATCATCAACAACTCTGAACAAATCTGCCCCAAGAATTGATTCTTCATACAATAAATCGTCTGTGCCGCCATCATTCGCAATATTGAAAAATACGAGTTTGTTTTGAAGTTGAGACCAAGCTTCGGAAAAAGCATCTTCGGATTCATATCCTAAAGATGAAATGATAACCCTATTACTCACAGGATCGCCTTTTCCCTGCTCTATCAAGAAGCTGATCAATCTTGCGTCAGCCTTGTCGAGTATAAGCTCTCTAGACCCAACCGTGAAAACACCACTCTCAAGATCAACGGAGAGATTTTTGTAACTAGTTGTTTTGGCTGCAGAGACTTGTGCAGCAGTTGCTAAACTCATTATTACCCCTATTTTTTACTGAATAGCCTTCTTAGAGCGCCCCTTAAGTTATGTCAATAAAAAAGAGAGAAAACACTTGCATTTTGCCTGATATTCCCGCTATAACACGCTCCATAAAGCATCTTCCGGCGCATGGCATGCCGTGTTGATGAAACGAAAACCCTGATTTTAGGAGACTGAAATGCCGAAAATGAAAACCAAAAGCTCTGCCAAGAAGCGATTCAAGGTCACGGGCAAAGGGAAAGTTAAAGCTGGTCAGGCTTTCACATCCCACATGATGATGAACAAATCCAAAAAGATGAAACGTAAAGCCAATCGCACAGAAACTCTGAGCGATCCGGATGCACGCATTGTTCTTCGTAACTTCTTGCCGTATGGCCGTAAGAAGCGCAAAGGAACAGATTCACGTAAAGAAGGAGGGCAAAGCTAATGGCTCGCGTTAAAGGTGGACCGGCATCACATGCCCGTCATAAAAAAGTTATTAATAAAGCAAAAGGCTATCGCGGTCGCCGTAAGAATTGTTACCGCACCGCCGTACAAGCTGTCGAAAAAGCAGGCCAGTATGCTTATATCGGCCGTAAGCAAAAGAAACGTAATTTCCGCGCTTTGTGGATTCAGCGTATCAATGCAGCGGCACGTATGAACGGCATGACTTATTCGACATTCATGAACGGTTTGAAAAAAGCCGGTATTGAATTGGATCGTAAAGTCTTAGCTGACATCGCCGCCCGCGACGAAGCCGCTTTCGCCGCTATTGCAAAACAGGCGCAAGCCGCCCTGAAATAAGCGATTAAATATAAGATAGAATTTACAACAGCCCCTTCACGGGGCTGTTTTTTTGTGCCATCAACGTTGCATGAAAAAACGCAATCAAACTATTTTTTCTTCTGGCAAGGCACAAGGAATGAAGTGTAGAAATACTACATGAATGACGCAGTAATACAGCCAGAAGAAAAAAGAGGCCGATTGGCGATATTTGATTGGAATGGGACACTGTTTGACGATATGAGTGCAACCCATATCGCGACCAACAAATCCCTCGCTTTTTTCGGCAAAGACCCCATCACCATTGAACAAGAACAAGAGATTTTTACTTTCCCCCTAATCCATTTCTACGAAAAAATGGGCGTGCCTGTTGATGCCTATCTTGAACATGCCGAAGAAGTGAGCGACCTTTTTCACGCCACCTATCAAGAAGAGTCCATTCATTGCGGACTCGCGAAAGATGTCACCCCCCTGCTCCAATGGCTCAATGATCAAAGCGTGACGTGCATGATTCTCAGCAATCACCGCCAAGCGACACTCGAACAAGATGTGAAACGATTTAAAATCGATCATTTCTTTCATACGATTTCCGGCAATGAAAACCCAGCTACCATTATTCGCGGCATGAACAAGCAAGAACGCCTTGAAAATTATATGCAATCGCATGGCTTCGCGTCGGAAAGCAGTTTTATTATCGGTGATTCTCACGAGGAGCCCGAAATCGCTCATCGTTTGGGGCTAATGGGTATCTCCATTAGCGGCGGATTGCTCTCTCCCACCCGCCTTCAAAAATACAAAAAGGATTATGTGATTGATTGCATGAGCGAGCTGCCGCCCATCCTCGAAAAAGAGTGGAATTTACCCAGTTTTAATGGTTAAAATCGTAACCAATGAGTGAATGGGTACGAATAGTTACAAAATTAACCATTTAACATAGGAAAAAAAATGAAAAAACTTCTTTCAATTGTTATTGCAAGTTTCTTAGTGACAACGCCAGCTATGGCCGAATCCATCACCAAGGATGAGGTGATGAAAGCACAGCAAGCTTGGGCAGAGGGTATTGAAAAAATCAGCCAGACTTTTATTGACGAAGGCGACTACGAACAAGCCGCTCGTGAGCATATCGAAACCTTATATGCTTATGATATAGGCGACGTCCTGTTCAAGCCAACCTTAGCCTCCAGCGATCAATTCCGTGAAAATTTCGATGAAGCCCTGTCTTACTTTGTTGGCGGCGTTATTGATGAAGATAAAGGTTTTGCCATTAAGCCATGGACCAACGTGCGCTTTGGCGATGATGTGCATATCAAAACGATCGATGACTATGCTGTTTCTATGGGGAACTACTTCTTCACGCCACAAGGCTCTGAGCAAGAAACAAAAGTCGAGTTCACATTCGGCTACATCAAAGATGAGGACGGAAATCTGCGCATTAACGTCCACCACTCCTCTTTGCCGTTCACGCCCGCTAGCTAAGCGGCGGCTTATAGAATAAGGTGAATACCGCGGCCTGCTCCGCGGTATTTTTTTGATCTTGCCCCTTTGGTCAAAGCCTTGTAAAACCTTACTATTATGACCGATATTCAAAGTTTAAAGACTGAACTCACCGAAATGATCAACAAGGCGGATAGCCTGGAAAGCCTTGATGCCGCGCGCGTGCAAGCCTTGGGCAAAAAAGGGAAAATCACCGGCCTAATGAAGACATTGGGTGGTATGGATCCCGAAGAGCGCAAAACTACGGGTCAGGCGCTGAATGTTCTGAAAGACGAGATTGCTGATTTGATCGCGACCCAAGAAAAAATGCTCAAAAAGCAAGTGCTCGCCGATCGCTTGGCCACCGAGACCATTGATGTCTCCTTGCCCGTACGTCCGGAGCGCAAAGGAAAAATTCATCCCATTAGCCAAACAATGGAAGAGCTCACCACTATTTTTGGCTCCATGGGTTTTAAAATTGCCGAAGGCCCTGACATTGAAGATGACTGGCATAACTTTACCGCGCTGAACTTCCCACCCGGTCACCCGGCGCGTGAAATGCATGATACATTTTATCTGCCCGATGATGAAAATGCCGAAGGCGAAGCCGCGAAGAAATTACTGCGTACGCATACATCAACCGTACAGATCCGTGCGATGCAAGAACAAGGCGTACCGATCAAAGTCATCGTGATGGGCCGCACCTATCGTAGTGACTATGACATTACACACACCCCGATGTTCCACCAATGCGAAGGCTTGATCATTGATAAGGAAACCCATATGGGCCACCTCAAAGGCTGCCTCATGGATTTCGTACGCGCTTATTTCGAAGTCGATGATTTACCCGTACGCTTCCGCCCGTCTTTCTTCCCCTTCACGGAACCCAGCGCGGAAATGGATATTGGTTGTTCCCGCGCCGGCGGTGGTTTGAAAATTGGCGCTGGTGATGACTGGCTTGAAATTCTTGGCTGCGGCATGGTGCATCCGAACGTCATCAAAAATTGTGGCTTTGATCCTGATGAATACCAGGGCTTTGCTTTCGGTCTCGGTATCGAACGGATTGCGATGCTCAAATACGGCATTCCCGATCTCCGCACCTTTTTTGAAAGTGATGTGCGCTGGCTCGATCATTACGGCTTTGATCCGCTCAACCGTCCCAACCGTGTGAATAATTCCTAAATGCTGATCCGTCCAATTGAACGGAAAGATTACGACTCGTGGCTTCCTTTGTGGCAGGAAAATTGTCTCCACCAGATTAGCGATGACGTCACCGCTGAAACATGGCGACGTTTGACCAATCCCAAAGAATTGGTCTTTGGTCTCGGCGCATTTCAAGACAATCAGCTCATCGGCTTTCTGCATTACGTACTGCACCACACCACCGGATTTATTGAACCAGCCTGTTACATGCAAGACTTGTTCGTCCTTCCCGATCATCGCGGGCAAGGCATCGCCAAGCAGCTTGTCTGGGAGCTCAATGCCATCGCCAAAAAAGAAAATTATGCGCGGCTCTATTGGTTCGTCGACAACCAGAATGAATCCGCGCTCAATTTATACAAAAACCTTGGAATCAAGATGGATTTCGCCTTATATATGTTACCAACACACGATTGAAAATAGAGATTTATTATGAAGTTTACGCTTAGCTGGCTGAAAGAATATTTAGACACCGACGCCTCCCTAGATCAAATCAGTGAAACACTGACCGCGATTGGCTTGGAAGTTGAGGAAATCGACGACCCGAGTGAAAAATACGCGCCGTTTAAGGCCGCTTATGTTGAAAAAGCCGAGCAACACCCCGATGCCGACCGTTTGCGTGTGTGTCTCGTCGATACGGGCGAAGAAAAAGTGCAAGTCGTCTGTGGTGCACCCAATGCCAAGACCGGAATGGTCGGTATTTTCGCGCCTGCAGGAGCGTACGTGCCTGGCACCGATTTGCTGCTTAAGAAAGGAAAAATTCGGGGACAGGATTCTAATGGCATGCTGGTGAGCGAACGTGAGATGGGCCTCTCAGACGAGCATGACGGCATCATAGAGCTGCCTGAGGGCACCAAGATTGGAACACCCTTCACTGAGATTTACAACATGAACGATCCCGTGATTGAGATTGCGCTGACGCCAAACCGGGCCGATTGTGCCGGTATTTACGGTATTGCCCGTGATTTGGCCGCGGCCGGGTTAGGCAAACTGAAAAACCCACCCAAAACTAGCTTTAAAGAGAACGGTAAAGGCACTGTTGCCGTCAAAATCGATGATAAAGAAGGTTGCCCGACTTTTTATGGCCGTCTCATTCAGGACATCAAAAACGAAGAATCGCCGACATGGCTGCAAAACCAGCTCAAAGCCATTGGCCTGCGCCCGATTTCGGCGTTGGTCGATATTACCAACTATATGACCATGGCCTTTGGCCGCCCGCTCCATGTGTATGATGCGGATTTGCTCAAAGGTGACATTACCGTTCGTACATCGAAGAAAGGCGAAAGCTTCGAGGCGCTGAATGACAAATCTTACACACTTGAGGACGGCATGACCGCGATCACGGATGAAAGCGGCCTGCTCGGCCTTGGCGGTATTGTTGGCGGTACGTCTACAGGCGTGACCGAGAACACCAAAAACGTCTTTCTTGAATGTGCTTATTTCGATCCTTACCGCATTGCCAAAACAGGCCGTGCGCTGCAAGTCGATTCCGATGCGCGCTATCGTTTTGATCGCGGTGTTGATCCCGCCTTCATCCATGACGGTCTTGATCTCGGCACACAAATGATTATCGATCTATGCGGCGGCACGCCGTGCGAAATGGTCAGTGATGGCCAAGCGCCAGAATGGAAGCGCTCCATTGACTTTGATTACGACTTCACCAAAAAACTCGCAGGCGTTGACATCGATAATAAAAAACAACAAGAAATTTTGGAAACACTTGGCTTTACGGTTAGTGGCAAAAAAGTGGAACCACCCAGCTGGCGCGGCGATATCGAAGGAAAAGCCGATCTTGTCGAAGAAGTCGTGCGTATACACGGTCTTGATAAAATCGAGCCAATTTCTGTCACAGCCAGCGCTTCAACCGGCGCGATTGCTGAAACCATTGATGTTACGCGTAAGCGTATGGCGCGCACAGCCCTTGCGGCGCGCGGGTTACAGGAATGTGTGACCTGGTCCTTTATGGGCAAAGACCTCGCGCAAGATTTTAGTGGTGGTGACGCCTCCCTCACCTTGATGAGCCCGATTAGCAGTGATCTCGATCAAATGCGTCCGAGTATTTTGCCGAACTTATTAGTGGCAGCCAATAATAACAAAGATAAAAAACTCGGCGATGCCGCCTTGTTTGAAGTCGGCCCCGCTTTCCAGTCGGCGCAAGTGGATGGACAACAAAATATTGCGGCCGGTTTACGTTATGGTGCCAGTGGTGATCGTCATTGGACAGGCGAAGAGGTTAGCCGCGCACAAGATATTTATGATGCCAAAGCCGATGCGATGGCCGCACTCGAAGCTGCGGGCGCGCCGACAGGCAATCTTCAAACCTCCCGCGAGGCACCGGACTATTATCATCCCGGCCGTTCGGGCGTGCTGAAGGTGGGCAAGAACGTCCTCGCGCAATTTGGTGAAATTCATCCGGCGATTTTGGAAGATTTGGATATTAAAAATAATGTCGTCGCCTTTGAAGTTTTCCTCGACAACATCCCGGAGAGTAAGAAGAAAGGCACCGAGAAAGCCTTGCTGCAACTCTCCCCGTTCCAGCCCGTACATCGTGATTTTGCCTTTATCGTTGATGAAAATGTGGAGGTCGAACAGATTACCCGCGCCGCGAAGGGCGCAGAGCGCAATTTGATCACCGATGTTGCTGTGTTTGATGTCTATCAAGGCAAAGGCGTGGAAGACGGCAAGAAATCCGTCGCGCTCCAGGTCACCATTCAACCAGTAAAACAAACCCTGACCGATGCCGAGATTGAAGGCCTCTCGACCAAAATCATCGACGCCGTGAGTGCCAAGACAGGCGCAACCCTGAGGAGCTAAAACATGAAAAATTTTATAAGCACTATAACACTTACTTTATTAATATTATCTTTTAGTCCAAAAGATGCTCTAGCTTATGATTGGCCATCTAACGTTATAAAGCCGGACTTATGCAGTTTACATGCTGACACTTTACTTTGGATTATTGGATATAACCAAGTGGGAAAGAGTATTTCTGAGGTTAACCAAGGAGAGCGTTTTCAACCATACTCAAAAAAAATATATAACGATATAAAAAAGCACGGAATAGATAACACTAGAATGAAAACGCTAGATAATTACTTAACGTGTATTGATCGTTCAGGCACATATAAAAACTCAATTACAGCTGCATGTATTCCTGTTACGCAAACATCACATACGATTCTAGAGGGAATAAAGAATAATGTTTCAGAGAATGACATGATGCAGTCTTGGAACAAAAGCAACCCTAATTTTAATGAAGGTAAAAAATTAATAAAAA
>JBCDCD010000053.1:0-7977 GCA_039182445.1 Pseudomonadota bacterium
GGCGGATCAGGGACCCGGAAACTTTGATTCTCTGATCCGCCTCCCCGGCGCTCTGGTGTTCCATCCATGGTTAAACATGCATATTACTGCGGGGTGAGCCCTACAGTGGGCATCAGGTCCGCGTGCAAAAGTGATTTCAGCAAAATAACTTGAGGTTTTCTCAACCGGATCAATTTCTTCAACATGCTTTATTTTTGCTTTTGTCTGTACGACAATGACATCGTCTTTGGGATCAAAAGTAGAATATTTGCTCGCGAGCCTTTGTAGCTCACGTTGCATCATTTCATCGCGTCGCGCTAAAGGTGTTGTTCTATAAATCTCGCTCTCTTCCACCCAAGATTTTAAATCGGGCTGAATGCCGCCTGTCTTGTAAAAGGCAATGGCGATATCTTCCTCGCTAGAGGCTTTTTTTCCAATTTGTGCTTGTGCGCTGAGGGGTAGAAGAAAGAGGAGTCCTGCGAAAAGAATAGTGAGGTATTTCATACTCTTAGTATGACAGAAAAGAGCCATAATTCCCAAATAATGTTTCTTTATGGATGATGATAAGTATTTAAGCGATCAGGATAAAGCGCTGTGGCGTCAGGCAATGGGTGTTGAAGACGATGATACAGAAGAAGCGAGTTTCGAAGAATTATTGTCTGAGGACTCGAAGCCCTCTTCGTCGAGCATAGAAAAAGATACTTTAAGCGCGCCAAAAAGAAATGCTGACCATTCTCAAAAAAACAAAACACGCTCTGGTTCTGAAATCGATAAACGTACAGATGAAAAACTGCGCAAAGGGCAAATGCCTATAGAAGCGTATTGTGATTTGCATGGCATGACACAGACGCAAGCGCATGAGTGTCTTCATCAGTTTATTTTAAACGCTGTTCGCCAGCAAAAAAGATGTGTTTTGGTGATTACGGGTAAAGGTAAGTCGCGCATTGCAACAGAGGCGGCAATAGAGCCGGAAAAAGGGGTTTTGAAACAACGATTGCCGGAATGGCTGTCACAAGCGCCGCTAAAAGAGCACATCTTAAAGTTTTATCCGGCAAAGCCGAAAGATGGAGGTACCGGCGCGTTCTATATTTACTTACGAAGAGCTCGGTGACGTGACCAAGACAGATTGAATTTTGAATTCACTGATGGGGTCAGTATCTTCATTCGGTCTTGTGACGCGTACAGTGCCAGTATAGACACCCTCAATCAGCGGCGGTTTATTTTTTAGATTTTTCCCAATGAAATAAAATTGACGTGCGCGATCTTTTTCTTGGGTAATGGTACGTTCAGCGAAGATATTACCATTGGGATCTTTCACTTCTATGGCGATCAAATCATTCTCTTGTACGCCTAGGAGAATGGTCCAGAAAGTGAGTTGATCGAGATCGCTTGTAAGATTATTGGGGCTCGAGGCATCTCTTTCAAGCGTCTCTAGTGTTGGGATTTCCTTAGAAAAACCGCTGGTTTTAATAGTAAAGGGTTGGTAGGTGAGTTCTAAGCTCTTATCCCATATAGTTTGCCCCGTGAGTCCGCATTGCTGCGCCGTATGTTTTCCTGTCATTGGATCGATAATTTTACCGTTTTTGATAATTCCGAGATGGATATGGGGAAACTCGGTAAAGCCCGATAGGCCAACGAGCCCTATGCTGTCCCCCTTTTTTACAATATCACCAGATTTCACAGAGATGGAGTTTTTGCGCAAATGACAATAAATACTTTGCACATTATTGGCGTGCTCAATCATAATCGCGTTGCCACACTCTTTGCGTTGCTCTTGGATCAAAGCAAGCTCTTCTGTGGTTTTCCAGCTATCTTCCTCCCCGTCCCGTACCCGCAAAACCGTGCCATCCATGGCTGATAAAACAGGGACACCTTTGTTCATGGCGTTTTCATCGAGAATCATGAAATCAGTGCCTTTATGGGTGTCATACGTACGCTTTTGGCAGGCAGAATCAGTTTGCAGACCATCGTCAGCGCCATAATCAACGTAATTCATAACCCAGCAATCCTTACCAACCGTGCAATCAATTGGTAAGCCGAGGCGTGTTGGTTGTGTCAATTTGATTAGGGGGCTGGATTCTTGTGCTTTTCCTGCTTGCGGGAACAATAAAAACAAAGTGATAAGAAGTAAAATAATATTTGACATAATTATAAAAAGAGGTTATTTTCTCCCCTGTTTATTAGCGTTTGAAACAGTTTTTTTCAAAGGCTAAATGGTGTAATAGAGAGTTATTGTTACTCGTTTCATTGAGAGACAAAAATGAGCTTAGAAATAAGCCCAGAATTATTTGCTAAGGATGCTTTGCGCGTAGAATTATCGCCCAAGGCGAAGGCGCAGCGTGTGACACACGAAGTGCGCACGTCAAAAGTATTTGATATCCAAAAACTCATCGAAAAAATATCAGCCGGATTGGCTGAAAACTACCGTATCTCTTTTAACGGCCGTCGAGCTATGAATGGCAAAGATACGATTAAGCTCGATAAAGCTGTTTTTGATCTTCGTACGGAAGAAGGCGCACAAGCTTTTTTTAAAAAGCGTAAAATACTAGCAAAACTTAATCACCCTGTTTTTGTTATCATGGATAGGCCGACGCGTGTGTTTCAACGGGCAGCGCATAGCGAGGTTCAGTATGGTCAGGCTATTGTTTCCAATAATGATGGCTATACCGGGTTAAGTTTTGAAATAATAAATGCGCCACGATCTATTCCTAGAGAGGGATTGGGCCCTCACTATTGGGGTGCGATGATATATGCAATTGATTTCGTGGATTTTGGTGAAGCGCTTGCAAAAGATGATGATCGTGAGCCCGATCGTTTTACTGTGCGTATGACGATTGGATCTCAAGGGACATCTAGGGTGGAACAGTCTTTGTTATATGCGAAAGCAAAATTGGCACCACAATTACCACCAAGGCGACAATCAAAAGCGGCGAATGATGCGCAGGGCGTCCTAGCTCTATAAAATAAACTTGCTGAGATCCGCGTTTTCGGCGAGATCAGCGACTTTTTCAACCACATCTTGTTTATCGATTTTCACGGTCTCCCCGCTTCTATCCGACGCGGTGAAGGAAATATCATCAAGAAGCTTTTCCATGACCGTAAGCAAACGACGTGCGCCAATATTCTCGACTGTTTCATTGACGAGATAGGCGATGCGCGCGATTTCTTTAATTGCGTCATCGGTAAATTCTAAATTTACTTGTTCTGTACCAATTAAAGCAACATATTGTTTAATGAGTGAGTTATCGGTTTCGGTCAGAATTTTTACAAAATCTTCTTCGGTGAGCGCCCGCAGTTCGACACGGATAGGCAGGCGCCCCTGTAGCTCAGCCAATAAATCCGAGGGTTTGGCGTAGTGAAACGCGCCGCTGGCAATAAAGAGAATATGGTCGGTTTTCACTGGTCCATGCTTGGTGGTGACCGTTGTGCCTTCGATCAGGGGAAGTAAGTCACGTTGTACCCCTTCCCGGCTGACATCACCGCCGCGGGTGTTTTGGTTCACGGCGATTTTGTCGACTTCGTCGATAAAGACAATACCGTTTTGTTGCACAAGTTCTAAAGCATCTTGAATAACTTTGTCTTCATCCAAAAGTTTGTCGGCTTCTTCGGCCATGAGAATGTCGTAGGAATCGGCAACAGTCATTTTTTTGCGTTTGGTCTTATCCCCCATGCCTTTACCGAACATATCGCCCATGCTCATCATACTGACTGAGGCGCCCGGCATGTCAGGAATGTCAAACATTTTGGCAAAGGGGTTCGCGTTATCCTGGATGTCGAGTTCGATTTCTTTGTTGTTAAAGTCGCCGTCACGCAGCTTTTTGCGGAACGAGTCCTTGGTATTCTCGCTGGCGTCTTTGCCGACAAGTGCAGCGAGCACACGTTCTTCAGCGTAAATTTCGGCTTGTGTGTTCACGCTTTTGCGCATCTTTTCGCGCACCATGTGAATCGCCATTTCAACAAGATCACGAATGATGGATTCAACATCTTTACCGACATAGCCGACTTCGGTGAATTTGGTGGCTTCTACTTTGACGAAAGGCGCTTGGGCGAGTTTGGCCAAACGACGGGCAATTTCGGTCTTCCCGACCCCTGTTGGGCCAATCATTAAGATGTTCTTTGGATAGACTTCTTCTTGTAGCTCTGGGTCAAGCTGCATACGGCGCCAGCGATTGCGCAAGGCAATGGAGACGGCGCGTTTGGCATCGCTTTGGCCGATGATATTACGGTCCAATTCATGGACAATTTCACGCGGGGAAAAAGACACCGTATCGGTTATTTTTTTATCAGTGGTCATCGTGTTTTTAGATTATAGAAAATAATAGTCATTATAGTTTTTCAATGACAATGGAATCATTGGTGTAAACACAAATATCGGCGGCGATTTTAAGCGCTTTTTCAGCAATTTCTTCGGCAGAGAGATCTTGATCATAGAGGGCTCGCGCTGCCGCTAGGGCGAAGTTTCCACCACTGCCGATACCGATGATACCGTCCTCAGGTTCGACAACGTCACCGGTGCCAGAGAGGATGTAGGAGCCGTCCGCGTCACACACGGCCATTAAAGCTTCGAGTTTGCGCAAGTATTTGTCCGTGCGCCAGTCTTTCGCGAGTTCTACACAGGCGCGGGAAAGTTGCCCTGGATGCGCTTCCAGCTTGGCTTCCAAGCGCTCAAATAGGGTAAAAGCATCGGCGGTCGCCCCCGCAAAACCCGCAATAATCTTACCTTCTTTACCCAAGCGGCGGACTTTGCGTGCATTGGACTTCATCACTGTCTGACCGAGGGAAACTTGGCCGTCCCCTGCGACGACGACGGTATTATCTTTACGAATTGCTAAGATTGTTGTCATAGAATGAATACATGCCTTAAACGTGACGCATGCGTCAAGAAGATTATAAGCGAAAAATTTTGTAATTTTTTCGTGATTCTTGCGAATATTATGGTACAAAATGCGCTCTGTTAATGGGCATAAAGCAAGGGGAAAGCGATGTCTCAGGCACAACAAAAAGACACACCAAAATTATCTGTTGAGTTTGTTGAAAAACAACTCAGTGAAAATGATCTCAATGATCTGTGTGATGCCACTGATGCGGCGATCGAGGCTGGTGGCGGTTTTGGCTGGGTTGATTTGCCGGCTCGTGAAATCCTTGAAGCTTACTGGTCGGGCGTGATTACCGCGCCGACACGTCAATTATTTGTTGCGCGTCTCGATGATACAATATGTGGTACAACGCAAATAGTTTTGCCCCCGAAATATAATCAAGCACAAGGTCACATGGTTGAGTTAACGACGAACTTTGTCGCGCCTTGGGCGCGTGGCTATGGTTTGGCGAAAACACTGCTCCAAGAAGTTGAGAAGAAATGTATCAAGGATGGCTATGCCGTGATTAATCTTGATGTGCGCGAACATATGGAGCGTGCCATTTCTTTGTATGAAAGCCTTGGCTATGAACAGTTTGGGCTGCATCCTTATGGTGCCGTGGCGCATGGCGAAACGATGAAAAGTCGGTTCTATTACAAGGTGATCAATCCTGATTATTTCAAGTAACTAAAGCTTCTAAAGTTCTGCAAATAACGGTTTCCTGCGCTTCCACTCCTCAGGTACCTGTATGTACATTGCGGTGCGGTTCTCGGAAACCGTTTATTTTCGACAGCTTTATAAGCTTTATTCTTTCTTTGGTGTTTTTTATTTTTTTATTCATGTTCATTCGTGGTAATAGAAAATATGACTTACGATTCCGAAAATATTTTTGCGAAAATTTTACGCGGCGAGATTCCGTGCGATAAAGTTTTTGAAAATGACCACACGCTGGCGTTTAATGATATTGCGCCGCAAGCGCCTGTCCATATTTTGGTGATCCCAAAGGGAGAATATATTTCCATTGCTGATTTTAGTGCTAAGGCGAGTGCTGAAGAGCTTAAAGGCTTTCATGATGCAATTGCGCAGATTATTGCGCAGCAAGGGTTTTCAGACGCAGGCTTTCGGGTGATAGCAAACGCGGGCGATCATGGGGGACAAGAAGTTCCACATTTCCATCTTCATATAATGGCGGGTGAGGCAATTGGCCCCATGCGGCCGGTTTAAATACTTTTGTTGGTTGTGGAATCATACTGGTAATATGTCCGTCAACGAGCATGCGGGCACGGTAAGATCCAGGAGCAGTATGGCTTAGTCTTTCATGAACGTCTTGAATAAAAATTAGATGATCATCTGAATCAGGATTTTTAATCTCTTGGGCTAAGAGGGCGCATTGTAACATAAAATCGATATGTAGAATTCGTTCTTGCGGAGCAAGTCTACTTTTTAAGGCAGCGCGAAATAATGTATGCGCGTTATATCTTAAGCCTTCACTTGCAACGATTAGGTTTTCTATATCATCTTCTTCATTAAGGCTAAGTGAGCCATTTAAAAAATGATATGAGCCATCTACTTCATCAAGCGCTTCTCCCCATTCAAAGTTTAATCCGACAAAATCGATGGCTCCGGGCATTTTAGGCAACACATCAGTCTCAGTTCTGAAGGTCATAATGCCTGCTTCCTCAAATTGCCTCATTAGCACATCTTCACTGGCACCAATTTTTCCTTTTTCGTAGAGGGGTTTAATTTCTGTTTCACCTGTAAACCAAATGTCAGCATCTCTTAGCTTGTTTGCGTATTCAGCAACATTAAGATCGGGTAGAGGAAGTTTCTTTCTTAAAAAGTGATAAGCTTGACTGAAATCTGCATCGGGGTACTGGCTTTCAATAACGGCTAAAGACCATATCGCTAAAGCATTATTATCTCCGTTAAAAGAATGGCGATTGATAAGAACTTGACCGAGCCAATTGATAAAATTTTCTGCCATATAATCTATGGCAGCTTCTTGTGCCTCCCGTCCTTTTGGGTGGTGAATCATTTTTGTAGCAATGCTGTAAAGTATAATGGCCAATTGTCTGCCATCAAAGTTTTTAGCTTTTGCCAATCTCTTCCAATTTGTTTTGAACCAATGAAGCGGCTTTTCATCGAGATTGTAAAAAAACAGAAAAGCCGTGTTATCGTCGTTGCGTCTGAAAAAGTCTCGGTAATGCATTAAAACTCCCATATTAGAAGTTTTAGTTTTGTATTATGGTAATGTAAAGTGATTTATTTAGCAGTGCCTGGAAACAAAATGATGTTATCACCCGCGAATTCGGCTTGTTTCTCGGCCACAGGAGCTGTTTCTTCCGCTGGCGCGGCCATCATGTCATGATCTGATTTGATCTCAGCCAAGATGAAATCGGTGATTTCAATATGCGCGCGGGCCTGGACCGACAACAAATTACACAAAATCGGTGTGGCTTCGTTGACGATATCCAAATCCGCACATAACGCATCCATCAAATCCGCCAAGGCTTCAAGATCTTCCCCAACGGTGCAAAGAATCGAGGCATAAATATCCGATGGCATCGGACCATTGTTATGATGACGCAACCAGGTGCGGCCATATTCTTCGATGATATTGTCGGCTTCTTTTTTCAGTGCGCTGGCAATTGGCACATAGATAAGATTTTTTTCGGCAATATCATGCGCACACAACGCAATGGCGAGCAACGCGCTGTCCGGATCAATCTCGCTCAACGCCATATGCAGTCCGTACTGCATGTCCGGCGCGACATCCAAGTCGTGATAAAGAATATCCGATACCGCAAGCGGTACGATAAGATGTGATTTTAATTGATCGCGGTCGTTCTCGCTCATCTGCTTTAACATTTCTTAGTTCCCCATAGTTAAAAAGCTTTTGGCTTTTTAGTTGTGCCTCCATCGGGTAAACCCGACTCGGCCTCATCTGTGTTCTTATTATTGATGCGGCCGCATTACCCTTTTATTTCACCCTCAAAAGAACGGCTATTGCCCTACCTTACGGCCTATTATTGTCTTCAAATGGTGAATATTTTTTTAACGGAGTCTTAACAGCGGGTTAACAGATGAAAAAAATATTATTTTTGCGGTTTTTGTGCTTTATGGAACGCATGAAATTAAAAAA
>JBCDCD010000054.1:0-7969 GCA_039182445.1 Pseudomonadota bacterium
GCTTATACTCTTTTACCGAGCTGCGTAACATTTTACGTCGTTGACAAAACGCGGCCGCCGTTACTTTTTCAACCGCTTCAAAAGTGGGTTCACTTTCACTCAATTGTTTCGGTACGAAATGAACAATCGACGACGTCACTTTCGGCGGCGGGGTAAAGGCCGAAGCGGGTACATCAAAAGCGCGCTTCGCATCACATAACCACTGCGACAGCACCGCCAAACGACCATAATGCTTGTCGCCGACTTGCGCTGTAATGCGCTGCGCTACTTCCTTTTGGAACATCAATGTCATGGACTGATAGGCTCCAGAATCCTTATAAATCTGCGCCAGCCAGCCAATCAGTAAGGGTGTTGCCACATTGTACGGTAAATTCGCCACAATAGCCCGTGGTGTAGAAACAATCTCCGTGTAATCCACTTCCATTGCATCGCCTTGAATAAAATTAAACCGTTCGCCAGCGCTTTCTTTTAATTTTTCTAAAACGGGAATCACACGCGGATCAAATTCAATTGCTGTTACAGATTGCGCTTCGCTTTTTAAAAGGCTCCGCGTTAACCCGCCAGGCCCTGGACCAATTTCAATAACATTCACACCTGATACATCGCCCGCTTGCCTTACAATTTTGTCGGTAAGATTGCCATCCAATAAAAAATTCTGTCCAAATTTTTTATCGGCACGCAGATTGTGCGTTCGAATAACATCACGAAGAGGGGGAAGAGTGTCTAAATCAGGCACGCCAGATTAAAGTCTGCGCTCGATGAGAGCAGCGGCTTTCAAATCCGATAAATGGCGCTGTTGCGCACGATCCAAGCGTTCTAGACCAATGGCATTGAGCGTATCTTCTTCAGAAGGCAGGCTTTCTTCACTTTTCACACGCTTATCTTGTAAGCCAAGTATGGTAATACCCGAAAGGCCACGAACAGGGGGGCTAATCGTACCCACTTCCATCGTACGCAGCACCAACGCCAATTCTTTTGGTATTTCTTCTTCACTCACCCAACCCATTTGACCGCCTTGCGCAGCGCTTTGCGCTTTTGAAAATTGCGCGGCAACCAAACTAAAACGCGCGCCGCCTTTTTGAATTTCATCAGAAAGTTTTTGCGCCAAATCCATCATTTTTTCTTCATCGTCGTCACTTTGCACAGGAAGGAAAATTTCTGAGGCAAAATACTCATCGCTACCCATCCCTTTTTTCATCTGATCCATACGCGCATCAATATCATTCTCACTGACATTAATACGGGGTCGTAAAACACTCTGCACAACCTTTGTCCAAGCGATCTGAGACTTAATCTGTTTCAGCAACGTATCCTTTGGAATCCCTTGCTGACCAAGGGCTTGCTCAAATTGTTCAGATTCCAAATTATTCTGTTGCGCAAGCGCCATAAAGCCCTCTTCAATTTCTTCAGGCGTGATTTCAATATTATTGCGTTCAGCTTCTTGAATTTTTAATTGTTCTTCGATCAACACATCCAAAACTTGTTGGCGGCCTTTTTGTTGATTTTCTTCTGTGGGTGGCATACCGCTTGAAATAAAAAACAAACGCAAACGCTCATCAACATCCACCATTGAAATCGCATCTGTGTTCACCGTTGCCGCAATTTCAAAAGACCGCGCTTGCGCGAACGAAACAGAAATCAATAAAATCAAAAAAGAAGGTAAAATATATTTCATCATTATTACGCTATTCAAAAAATTTGTTGTGATTATGACGCTTTTTTGTCGGCAAATCGCCCACCACGGCGATATGTTGACAAATATTGCGGTAAAATAACATCCATCGGCGTTGGCGTCATACCCAAATCCGAAAATTCCTGATATTTACCGCTAAGAATATTGTCATGCCGCAAAGATTTCACTTGATCCCCTGTCAGTGGCGGTTTTGGCAAAATACTCATCACTTTCCCTTTAAGGGTAGCGATGGGCCACGGCACTGGGATCAAAGCACGCTTACGGTCCGTTTCTTTCAATAAAATCTCATAGATTTCCTTAAACGTCACGATATCCGGTCCGCCCATTTCATAGATTTTTCCGGCATGCCCATCACTTGTATCCTGCATTACTTTGAGCGCGGCTTCGGCAATATCACCAACATACACCGGTTGAAACTTTGTCTTACCACCACCAATAAGTGGTAAAGCGGGTAACAACGTTGATAACTGTGCAAACATATTGAAAAAAGAATCGTCCGGACCAAAAACAACACTCGGTCTAAAAATCGTCACCGACGGAAACGCCTCTTTAATCGCTTCTTCACCTTTTAATTTCGTCTGCGCATATTTGGATTTGTTCTCATCAATCCCTAAGGCCGATACATGAAGAAGCCTTTCAACTTTGTGTTTTTTGCAGGCCTTGGCAATTTCTTCAGGAATACGTACATGTGCTTTCTCAAAGCTATTCTTGCCCTTCTCGAACAAGATACCGATCAGGTTAATTACCGCGTCACAGCCTTCAATCGCTTTGTCGATCGCACCTTCTTCTTTATAATTACAAAAATACGGGACAATCTGGCCAACATTCCCATAAGGCTTAAGCTCATAGCAGCTCTCTGGATGGCGGGTCATCACTTTGACGCGAAAACCTGCCCGCGCCAAATCATTGATAATCGCGTGCCCTAAAAAGCCAGTACCGCCAAAAACACCAATAATTTTATCGTCTTGAGTCATACCCATATTTTTAAGCCTTGGTGACAAAGGAGTCCATCACTCTTTTCTGCCCCGCGGCATCAAAATTAATATCCAATTTATGGCCATCAATATGAATAATCACACCATTGCCGAATTTATCATGAAACACACGATCACCATTCTTAAACTCTCCGTCTACGGAGACCCGTTCCGTGACTGTACGTGTGTTGGTGCTTTCAAAACCACTTGAATCCCAATGGCTGGAGCGCCCCTGTGTCGCAAAGCCCATATCGGATTCAACATCTGTATGCGCTTCGGGTAGCTCCTGAATAAAGCGTGACGGCAATGCATTCACCCAATTCCCATACATACGCCGATTGGCAACATAGCAAATCGTCGCGCGTGTTTTTGCCCGTGTAATCGCGACATAAGCCAAACGCCGCTCTTCTTCGAGGCCTTTCATGCCATTTTCATCCATGGAGCGTTGAGACGGGAACAATCCATCCTCCCACCCCGGCAAGAACACATAATCATACTCGAGCCCTTTGGCCGCATGCAACGTCATCAAAGTGACAAACTCGCCGCTATCATTGCTTTGCGTATCCAGCACCAGCGCAATATGCTCCAAAAATTCGTCCAGACTCTCAAATTCATCCATAGAGGCGACAAATTCCTTAAGGTTTTCGAGCCGTCCCGGCGCATCGGGTGATTTGTCGGTTTTGAGCATCTCATTATACCCGCAATCATCGAGAATCGTGGCCGCGAGCTCCCCATGATGCAGTGTTTCTTTCAAAGACTTCCAGCGCTCAAAATCATCCATCAACTTCATCAGCGTACTGCGCATTTTCGGCTTGAGCTCTTCGGTTTGGGTAAGATCGAGTACCGATTGATACAAGCTAATATTTTTTGCGCGCGCATGGGCATAAAGTGTCTGCACGGTCGCATCACCAATACCGCGTTTCGGCACATTGATAATCCGTTCCAACGCCAAATCGTCATGGCTTTGCATGACAACGCGCAAATAAGCCAGCGCATCACGCACTTCTTTGCGTTCATAAAATCGCGGACCACCAATCACACGATAGGATAAATTTAATTGAATAAATCGTTCTTCAAATTCGCGCATTTGAAACGCGGTACGCACCAGCACCGCCATTTGATTCAAACTGACTTGCTTAGTTTGAAGACTTTCAATTTCTTCGCCAATATAACGAGCTTCGGCCGGACCATCCCATAAGCCGCGCACTTGTACTTTTTCACCCTCACCAGCACTAGTGAAAAGCTCCTTGCCCAAACGTCCCTCATTTTGGGCAATGACACCGTTCGCAGCCGATAAAATATGGCCGGTAGAGCGGTAATTCTCTTCCAAGCGAATGACTTTCGCGCCTTCAAAATCCTTCTCAAACCGCAGGATATTATCGACTTCCGCCCCACGCCAGCCATAGATCGATTGGTCATCATCACCAACACAGCAAATATTATTCGAACCTTTGGCGAGTAAACGCAGCCATAAATATTGCGCAACATTGGTATCTTGATATTCATCAACCAAGAGATACTGAAACTGACGATGATAATCATCGAGCAACATTTTATTTTTGGGATCTTTTAAAATGGTAATCATGTGAAGTAATAAATCACCAAAATCACAAGCGTTGAGAATTTTTAATCTTTGTTGGTATTGACCATACAATAATCCTGTTTTACCATTGGCAAAATCACCAACATCATCCGCCGTAATATCACTCGGTGTTTTTCCTTTGTCTTTCCAGCCACTAATAATATCAGCAATGGCTTTCGGTGGATATTTCTTGGTGTCAATCTGTTGATCCTCAGCAAGTTGTTTGACTAGCCTCACCTGATCATCCGCATCCAAAATCGTGAAATTTGACGTCAAACCCACCAAATCCGCATGACGCCGCAGCATCCGCGCCGCCAGAGAATGGAACGTGCCCAGCCACCAACCCTCAACAGGCCGCCCGCCAAGAGCTGCGCTCACACGATGCTTCATCTCTTGTGCCGCCTTATTGGTAAAGGTCACCGCCAATATCTGTGCCGGCACCGCTCTATTCGTTTGCAATAAATAAGCAAGTCGTGTCGTTAGCACCCGCGTTTTTCCCGTGCCGGCACCCGCCAACACCAACACCGGTCCTTCGGTTGTTTGTACCGCAATTTGTTGCGGCTCATTCAACCCTTGTAAAAGGAAATCAGCCTGCTGTTGCGCCTCATCGCGCGGATCATGATCAATTGAAAAATCCATTCTTTAGTTCTAGGGTCTAGCCCCATAAATTAAGGTTATTCTGCGCGTGTCAAAAATTGTTATCCGGCTATGAAAAGTTCGAAAAGCATAGTTTACCCTACGCTTGAGAGCTTTGAAGACGCCGGGAACAATTTTTGCCGCGCCGTTTACGGTTTTAAAAATAATACGCATCTGCATCGTCAAGCAAGAACTTCCTATGCTTTGGCATGGCAAAACCTTGCTTTCCTTGCATCTACGCATTATTTTTGAAACAGAATGATCCATAATTTATGGGTCTAGACCCTTAAGAGTGGATTGCCTTTTATCAATAACAGGAAAAAACTTATTCTGCTGCGCTGGCTTCGTTTGGATTCGGCGCCATACTAATCTGATTACGACCTTTATGTTTGGAATCATACAGCGCACGATCAGCACGACGAATAAGATCTTCGGCGGTTTCTTCTGGGAAATATTCGGCCACCCCCAAAGAGATGGTAATCTGGCCCAAATTCTCGCCTGTGGCGCGATTCATCACCTCTTTGCGCTCCACCGCACGCCGTAGGTTTTCCGCAACATACTGCGCTGTTTCACGGTCTGTACCGGGTAGAATAATCGTGAATTCTTCTCCACCATAGCGCGCGGCCATATCTTGCCCCTTCACTTCATCAACCAAGGTCAAGGCGACCAAACGCAACACCTGATCACCAATTTGGTGACCATATTTGTCATTAAAAGCTTTGAAATGATCAATATCAATAAGGATAAGCGAGAAATCTTTTTTCTCACGCTTATATTCACGGCACATACGCCCAATTTGTTCATCAAACGCTTTGCGGTTCGCAAGACCCGTAAGGCCATCTGTGATCGCCTCACGACGAATGCGCTCCATATCTTTTTTCAGATCCGTCATCATCTCCGATGACTTGGTGAGGCGCCCCTCAAGATCCTGATTCTGGCGCATCATTTTTTCGGTTTCGACTTTGACCAAACGAATAAGCTCGCGTACGTCTTCTGGTTTTGACGCAAAAGCGAGTTTTTCTGTCGTTTGTTCCAATGTGCCCGCGAAATCACTGGTGCTACCTTTGGCGCTGCTCATGACATCAGAAACGTCTTGTAAGGTCGTCATGATTTGATCACCGGCTTTTTCAAAGGTTTCGCGATCATGACCAAAATTCAGATATTTTTCGTAGAGGTCCTTGCAATCCTGTTCGGTAATCTTTTCTTGATCCAAAAGACGTTCATTAATTTCGTCACGCAAACGCGGATTCACATTCGCATAATAAACGTACCACACCTCAAAATTCTGAGGGACGGCAGGAATCTCATCCAGACGCATACGATTGATCGCTTTCTGCGCAAAGCTATC
This sequence comes from Pseudomonadota bacterium, assembly GCA_039182445.1. GTDB lineage: Bacteria > Pseudomonadota > Alphaproteobacteria > Micavibrionales > Micavibrionaceae. Next base: position 6,234 of record JBCDCD010000054.1, read on the forward strand.
CGCAGCATCTAAATCATGTCCGTAAAATTCAGCGATAGTACCCATAATGTGCTTTTCTTTTTATTATGGAACAGTAAACCATAAAATCAGGTTAAATTAAACAGAGCAAGGATGAAGAAAACGTTAAATTCACTGCTCAAATCCACTTGGTTGCCGGATCAAACTTCTCATTTGGCGCATTTTTAAGGGTTTCCGGCACTTCTTCAACCGTTTCCACCACTTCAAACAAGCCTAAATCCTCATCCCGCATAAAGCCTTCCGCGGCAACATTATGGATGGCTTCAATCAATTGCGTCCAATACCCATTTAAATTCACCACCACGATCGGCTTGTCATGAAGGCCCAACTGTTTCCATGTCACCAATTCAAAAAACTCATCCAGCGTGCCCATACCGCCTGGCAAGATCACAAAAGCTTCTGATCGGTCCACCATCATCTGTTTGCGTTGATGCATGGTTTGAACGATATGAAGTTCGGTCAGATCATTATGCTCAATTTCACGTGATTGAATATGCTCGGGAATAATACCAACAACAGTGCCACCTTGTTCCAAAGCGGAATCAGCCACCAAGCCCATGAGGCCCACGCGGCCACCGCCATAAACAACGCCCCAGCCTTGATCAACCACAAGCTTACCAAGGGAGACAGCCGCATCTTTATAGGCCTGATCGACACGAGAGGACGATCCGCAATACACGCATACATTTCGAATTTCAGTCATAAAACGCTATTATTTCTCTGATTGTTCTTTCTCTTCGTCTTCCACCTGATGAAGCACGAATTCACTGCCGGACCACATAATTTCTTTATCCGTACATTTCTTTTGTTTCACAATAATTTTGCTCATACATGTTTCGGGAGCTGCATCCTCTTCGGCTTTAGCATTTTCTTCCGAAACAGGCTCTTCTTTTTCAAATTCATAGGACAGATCGTCATCACAGATACCATCTGGCTCATCCTTTTCGAAAACAGTAAATTCAAAAAGCTTGATGGTGGGTTTACCAACGGCTGGGTTTTGAACGATCGCAATGGCGCGGTTTTTAGCAAAGGCTTTTAACCCTTCTTCTTCCTCGTTCGGCGTCTCGTAATAGCGCGCGCCTTCCACAATAATCTCATCCACCTCATCACAGGTTAGCTCCGCCATTATTGGCGTATCAATTTCCCAAATAAACCCTTTGTGATCGTTACTGAGCGCGTTTTCCCAGCGCGGCGCTTCCGTATGTTGACGCGTCTGCGTCTCGTCAATATCCATGTAAGCCGCTTCCAATAAATTAGCACGGTTGGTCGTGACTTTCACCATACAGGATAACTCACTAACGTTTTTCAACGCTGGTGTATCCGCATGATTGGACTCCCACATACATTCTTGATCACGATAATCCAGCCAAACTTGTTGCAGCTCTTCTAATTCTTTCTTGTCTTCTTGTTCTTCAAATTGCGTATCGATTGTATTGTAGATTTTGTTCAACCGCTCTTGCTGTACTTCTAATTCATTGCGCAGACAATTTTGAATCGACGACGTACTATCCGCCTTTTCACAAGCGGGCAACATGGCTTGCGATGGAGACGCAAAAGCAAAACTCAATAAAAAACAAACAAAGACAAATTTTTTCATGACGACATCTTAGAACGCTACAAAGCGTTTATCTATAGAGAATTCTTAGTTTTTAAGAAGGAATTTATGACATTCCCGGCGCATTCGGAGTCCAAGGCTGCACTTCTGCTGTATACCGAAC
>JBCDCD010000055.1:0-7956 GCA_039182445.1 Pseudomonadota bacterium
AAGCCAAGAAAATGCATAAGATTTCTTACGAGGAAATGCTGGAGCTTGCCTCCCTCGGCCCGAAAGTATTGCAAACACGCTCGGTTGAGATGGCCTATAAACACGATATCCCGGTTCAAGTATTAAGCAGTTTTGGAGAGAAAGTCGGCAGTGAAAGACCCGGCACTTTAGTGACAAGAGAGGAAGACATCATGGAAAAACAAGTTGTGAATGGCGTGGCCTATGACAAAGGCGAAGCAAAAATCACTTTATTCGATGTACCCGATATTCCGGGCGTCGCGGCAGAGGTCTTTGGCCCGCTTACTGAATGTGATGTGAATGTCGATATGATCATTCAGAACGTTTCGTCTGATGGCAAAGTGACCGACCTCACTTTCACCACACCAAAAGATGATGTGAACCGCGCCGTTGAATGTATTCAAAAAAATGAGAAGCTCAAAGGCGTTGAGATTAAGACCGCTAAGGACATTGCCAAAATTTCTGTCGTCGGTATCGGCATGGTCTCTCATGCCGGTGTCGCGCAAACAATGTTTAGCGCTCTAGCCGAAAAAGGCATCAATATTCACGCAATTGCCACCTCTGAAATTAAAATCAGTGTGATCATCGACAAAGAATATCTTGAGCTTGCCGTGCGTGCACTACACACCGCTTATGGCCTTGATAGCGAGTAATTCAGAATCCTTTTATAATGGTGGGCAATGAACATGGAAAACAAGCCGCACCAACCACAAGAGATTGATCTCGATACCTATAAAGATTTGTCCGTCGGACAAATTTTACAACGCACGCGCGAGCATTACGGGCAATCGATCAATCAGGTCGAGGTCAACTTGCGCATTCGCGCGAGCTATATTCGCGCCCTTGAAGAAGAAAATATCGAAGCCCTCCCCGGCCGCGTCTATATGATCGGTTTTGTGCGTGCCTATTCCGAATATCTTGGGCTTGATGGCGACAAGATGGTGTATCTGTTCAAGGCACAAACCATTGGCAAACAAAATCGGCCACAACTTCAATTTCCTGTCATGGTCCATGATAGTCAAACGCCGAACATTTATGTGGTGCTCGGCTGTTTGGTGACATTAATTTTGATCTTGTCCTATCTTTCCATGACCTATGAATCACCGCGCCATGTTGAAATTATTCCGCCTGTACCGCCGGAATTAAAACGCAGCTCGCTTGTCCCTGACAAACCGGAATCAATCGAAGACATTATCGAGTCCGAAGAACGAACAAACAACAATTTTGAATTGGTGATCTCTGAAGACTCTTGGGTTGAACTGAAAGATGCCAATGGCAAATCTCTGATCAGCGAAGTGTTGAAACCCGGCGATAAATACATCATCCCTGATGGCAATGTGCTGACACTGAACACCGGCAACGCTGGCGGCATTACGGTCTTTATTGATGGTAAAAAAGTCCGCGTCCTCGGCGAACAAGGCGAAGTAAAGCGCAATATCACGCTCAGCCGTGAAGAATTTCAGTAAATTAAGAGCTACGCGGCGCTGGTGCGTTTCGATACATACCATTAACAAAAAAGGCATCTGCTTCATGTTCTTGCCCTTTAGGTGAAAGCAATAATGGCTTGTCATCACCCACCATTTTTACGATTGCATGGCCAGAGGCAACACCCCATCTTTTTGTGATGGTGTCAATTTCCTTGGCTGCATCTTCAACCATCCCGATACGCATTTTCACCTCATCAGCACGATCAATGTGTGCCGCAACAGCAACTCCTGGTAAAGCACCAATGCCCTCAACAGTTCTGCCTGCATCACCATCTGCAACCTGCTCGGCAAGAATAATACCTCCCGCACTCTGCCCGCCAACAAGCCCGCCACGAGCCACAAAATCTTCAAAGCGTTGCTTAAGACCATATGTTTCAATAACAGCTTTTAGATTATCAAATTCAGGACCGCCATTCATGTAAACGATGTCAGCTTCCGCAAAAGCTTTATCGATAACCTCAACCTGTGCTTGTTCTCTTTGTTCTGCGGAAAGGTCTAATTGGAAGAAATACTTACTGGAAGAACCATCATCTGAGGTATATTGTCCTTGAGGATAAATCTGCTGCAGATTATCTCGAAATGGTGCGGTGAAAGCATGCTTGTTGTTTGTCGCCGCATCAATGTAAATAACCTTTGGAGCTTCTTGACCAGTAAGGGCTGTGACCTCGGTAAAAATAGCATAAAGACGTTTTGCCGCTTCAAGGCCACCGCCTTTAAGATCATTAGGTCTATGAACCCCACCAATAATGTAATAACCACCAAACATGAAACTTTCCTTTAATTTTGTTTCAGTTGTTATAAGAGCAAGTAGAGCTTATGTCAATACCGTTGACATAAACAATAAAATTGGTAAGCTGCACTATACAAAAATACCTGTGCACCCTATAAAAGTGGCTCTAAACCTACTTGGAAAGCATACAAATGGTCGATTTAGCTGAAATCAAGCGTCACAAGACGCACGCCGTAAAGGTTGGAAATGTCACGATGGGTGGCGGTGCCCCCGTCGTCGTGCAATCCATGACCAACACCGATACCGCCGATGTCGACATCACGCATCAGCAAGTCAAAGAACTCTTCCTCGCTGGATCGGAAATTGTACGGATCACGGTCAACAATGAAGAAGCCGCCGCCGCCGTTCCTAAAATTAAAGAGAAATTAGCAAAAGAAGGACTCAATGTTCCTCTGGCCGGCTGTTTTCATTATAACGGCCACCAGCTTTTAACTGATTATCCAGAGCTCTGCGAAGCGCTTGATAAATATCGGATCAATCCCGGCAATGTCGGCTTTGGTCAAAAGCGCGACAAGCAATATGAGATTATGATCGAAAAAGCGATCGAATATAATAAAGCCGTTCGCATTGGTGTGAACTGGGGCAGTCTCGATCAAGACCTATCCACCAAACTCATGGATGAAAATGGCCAAAGCGCCAATCCAAAGCCAGCGGACTCGATTATGCGCGAAGCGCTTGTGCAGTCTTGTCTTATTAGCGCCGAAAAAGCCGAGAAGATTGGCTTACGCAAAGATCAAATTATTTTGTCCGCCAAAGTAAGCCGTGTTCAGGATTTAATCGCTGTGTACCGTGCCTTGGCCGAACGTTCCGATTATTGTTTACATCTTGGCCTCACCGAAGCCGGTATGGGATCAAAAGGCATTGTCGCTACAGCGATTGGTGAAGGTGTTCTTTTACAAGAAGGCATTGGCGATACCATTCGTGCATCTCTGACCCCACGCCCGAATGAACCACGCACCACCGAAGTAAAAGTCTGTCAGGAAATTTTACAAGTCATGGGCTTGCGTTCTTTCACACCACAAGTCAGCGCCTGCCCAGGTTGCGGTCGTACAACAAGTACATACTTCCAAGAGCTTGCCGAAAAAATTCAAGACTATCTCAACACGCAAATGCCAATCTGGAGCAAAAGCTATCCCGGCGTTGAAGCAATGAATGTTGCGGTCATGGGCTGTATTGTAAACGGCCCCGGTGAAAGCAAGCACGCCGATATCGGCATTAGTCTGCCCGGCACAGGGGAAAACCCCGTCGCGCCTGTTTTTACCGATGGCAAGAAAACACACACATTGCGCGGTGATAAAATTGCCGAAGAATTTCAAGCTTTGGTTCAGGCTTATGTGGAAAACCGTTACGGCAAAAAAGCCGCTTAAGGATACGTCCTCAAATTAGGAAAGAGAGAACGCCCTAAACTTGGGAAAAATGTCCGATAACAACGGCCAATTTCCCATCTCTCATGGCGCGCCATTCCTATGATCGACGATAAAATGGTGAGAGTGTCACAGGCCAAGCCCATATAGGCACCAACAGTGATGTTGTAACAAGCCCATAAAGAACAGCATAAAACAATTGAGCGAGCGTAAAGTTCTCTATTGTCACGATTAATCAAAAGAGCAACACTAGTTGCCGACGCCCCTATCAATGGCAGCAGAGCATACCAAACTTCTAAATTATACAGACCAATCCCCCACATTAGGAATAGATAAAAAAGCAAAAGATGGGGCACAAAACTCTTCGGCAAAAAAGTTATAAGTAAGTTCTTCAAAGCACCGCTTGCATTGGCAATTGCTCCCATCGGCGCATTCAAAAGCATATATTGTGTTGCCCATAAGAGGCCGCTTGGCACACCCGTCAAAATTATATTCCTAGGGTGCTTGAACTGCATTGAAATAACACAGCAGGACATCGCTAAGAAGCCCGCTATTTGTGCCATCAAGAATTTATTTTCAAGAATAAACTCTATCATGGATATGTCCGTAAGTTAGGGAAGAGAGAACGCACGAGAGATGGGAAAAAAGTACGGTAGCATTTACCAAGCTGCCACTCCTCATGACGGGCCATGCCGAATAAACAAAATCCAGTTAAGACTGTGCCTGAAATAATTCCAGGTATGGAACCAACGGAAATGTTGTACATAAGCCACAAGAATTGACTTGCAATGAAGCCTCTAGCAATAAGCGGCCTATTTTCTCTATCCAAGCGTGGTAAATTGAGAACAAACATTGCCAATAAAGGCAAAATATCAATGAACTTTGCATAGGAGAAAAATGTAAAAATACTGATAGCGGCTAAGAAACTTAATATGATGAAAGCCACAAATTTATTAGGCAAAAGTGCAACACAAATATCTTTGATTGCGGATAAGATCAAAATAAAGACGGCTGTTAATCCGCCTAACAAAAAATAATGTGACGACCAAAAAAGCCCACTCGGTACATACATCAGCATAATGTGACGCGGATTTTTGAGTTGCCACGCCGTCGCGCTACACATAAATCCGAGGAAACCCAAAATTTGCGCCCAAAATAATGTATTGGAAAAAACATCGCCCATAGCAACGAAACCCTTTTGAAATGCCCGTAATCCTGCTATTACAATGCGCTAGAAAGCTTAATAATTCGTGAATTTTCCTTAATAACGCCTATCAGCGCAGATATTTATTGACATAACAATTAAGGCTTGCTAATTGTTCGCTCTTATTTGGAGGAACTATGTCGTTTGTAATTACTGGAATCGCCCTTGAAACATCGCTTATCAATGAAGCCAATCAAGATGGTGAGATATCGCCGCTCATAGCGATAACTGCACTTAAAGGAGTTGATCCTACACAAGATCAAATCCAAGCAGCTTTCATTAAGCAATTTGCTGGTGGACATAGCCCGGAAATTGAGAAGCTTGTAAGCACCTTATTTGCAAAAGCCAATAATTTAGAAACTCTACAGGCGCAAAGAATAAAAGAAATCCAACTTTTCTATGATCGCTTTGTTACCATTGTCACAAACTTGCTATCTCAACAAAGTATAGATAAACCCAAAGGGAGTAAAAAAAAGAAAACAGAGGAATCAAAAGAAGTTGAAAAGCCGACAGAAGCAATTGTAGAGCTTAGCACAGAAAAACTTTTCTATTTTAAGACACAACAACCAACGTTAAATATGATGAAACTCGCTTTCACAGATGATTTACCCGTTGAGTCTTTTGTGATTTACTCAAGTTCTGGTCACCCTATTTTGTCCATAAGCGATGCCTCTGAAAATGATACCTCTGATATTGATAATGAGGATACTCAACAACCTAAACCAACCAAGCTTCAAGGCATTATAAAGCAAGCAATAACAGACACTATTAATACCCTAACAGATGATGCAACCGCTAAGTTATTAAAAAGAGCTGCAACCCCTAAAGGAGGAGGTGCGGCTCCCCCTAGCGCTTAAGCAATAACAGATTCATTAGGGTTGTTAGAATTTTATATTTCTAATAAGTTATGATTTCTAAATATAGATAAACTTATTAGAAAATGTCCTTAACCGATAAATTACAGCCGATAAAACGCCGCCACGAGGAATTGGCGCAATTGATGGCACAGCCTGATATTGAAGGCTCGGAGATGGTCAAATTATCTAAGGAATATGCGGACTTAGACCCTGTTGTTGAACAAATAAATGCGTACGAAAACGCCCTGCAGGAAAAAGAAGATTTGGCCGAAATGGTCGACGATCCGGAAATGAAGGATATGGCCGAGGCCGATTTGGTCCGCCTAAACAAAGAACTGCCTGCTCTCGAAGACCAAATTAAAATTTCCCTCATCCCCAAAGACGAAGCGGATGAGAAAAACGCCATTCTCGAAATTCGTGCCGGCACCGGCGGTGATGAAGCCGCCCTCTTCTGCGCTGATCTCTACACCATGTATAAGGGCTACGCCTCCAAGCAAGGCTGGAAAATGGAAGTGGTTGAAGCCTCCGAAAGTGATATTGGTGGCTATAAAGAAATCGTCGCCGAGATTACCGGTACAAACGTATTCCAGCGCCTAAAATTTGAATCCGGTGTGCATCGCGTGCAACGTGTTCCGAAAACCGAAACCCAAGGCCGTGTTCATACGTCAGCATCAACCGTCGCTGTTTTGCCAGAAGCCGAAGATGTCGATATTCAAATCGATGATAAAGATTTGCGAATTGATACATTCCGCTCGCAAGGTGCTGGGGGGCAACACGTGAACACCACCGACTCCGCCGTGCGCGTGACCCATATCCCCACTGGTATCGCCGTCGCCATCCAAGAAAATAAATCACAACATAAAAACAAAGACCGCGCGATGAGTTTGCTCAAAACAAAACTCTATGACATGCAGCGTCAAGAACTTGATGCCGCGCGTGCTGAAGATCGAAAATCACAAGTCGGTTCGGGCGATCGTTCTGAACGGATAAGAACATACAACTTCCCGCAAAGTCGCGTGACCGATCACCGTATCAACCTCTCCTCGCATAACATGGATGGCATTCTCGCTGGTGATGGATTGGATGAAATTGTCGAAGCACTCCTCGCCGACGATCAGGCGACAAAACTCGCAACACTGGATGTGTAATGAGCGGTGTTGACCCGAAAGAGATCGAAAATTTTGCCAAAGACTCGGCACATTGGTGGGATGTCAACGGACCGTTTAAACCGCTGCATAAACTCAACCCCACGCGCATTTCTTACATCAAACAACAAATATGTGAGCACTTTGATCACGATCCAGACAGCTTCGATGCCCTCAAGGGACTTTCTATTCTTGATGTGGGGTGTGGCGGCGGACTGGTCTGCGAACCTCTCACCCGTTTGGGCGCAAAAGTGACCGGCATCGATGCGGATCAAAACGCGATTCAAGTCGCCAAAGATCACGCCAAAGAATTCGATCTTAAAATTGATTACCAAGCCAAAGCAACCGATGCGCTAATTAAAAAGAAAAAGCATTTTGATGTCGTGCTCGCGCTCGAAATTATTGAGCACGTGCCGGATCAACAAACCTTTGTAGAAGAGATTGTGAAACTCTGCAAACCGAACGGTCTTATTATCTTCTCAACCCTCAACCGTAATCCGAAGTCATTCGCTCTCGGAATCGTCGCAGCTGAATATATTTTACGCTGGGTGCCACAAGGCACGCATAACTGGAAAAAATTTGTGAAACCGTCAGAGCTCTCAAAAATGCTACGCAATACAAATGCAGAACCACATGATATTTGCGGCTTACGCTACAATCCTTTAAAGGACGGCTTCTCACTCGATAAAAACGATCTCTACGTAAATTACTTTATGACAGCTAAAATCTGATTAGAACCAATCATCTTCAGGGCGCACATAGATAGGCAAGAATTTTGTTTGTACAACATCTTTAGGATCTATTTCTGCTGGTGGCTCTTGAGGAAGTTGTAGATCCGCTCTTAAAAAAGCCATACCAAGCATGTCTGTAACAATATCAACAGGACGTTTCGCCTTACGAGCCCCCAAAGCCAAGGGCTGTGATGAAGGATTAGGAAGCAGAGTAACAGGCAACTCAAAACTGCGATGGTCCATGATAGACATAGAACGATAATATCATACTACGTGATAATATTCTGAATTACTTTATCAGCGCATCGCGAACTGTGGTGCAACAATAGCGTAAAAGAAGTCACCCGCCTCTTTCGCAAA
>JBCDCD010000056.1:0-7906 GCA_039182445.1 Pseudomonadota bacterium
AAACGACGGCGGGTATTTTAGCGACTTTGGATAGTTCACTTACGGGCCCTTATGCGCAGCTGTTATTAGAGGCTATATATGGCGCATTTTTAGAGCTACTGAACTATGATGTAAAAAAGAAAACAATGACTGAAGTAGCTGCTTCGCGAGAAAAAAATTGGCTTTTTGAAGCCATTAAACATCGAGATGAAAAAGCTTTTGGTCTCTTGGCTGGAGATCTGTTCAAAAAACAACGTGCTATCTCATCTCCAGCAGATAGTCGCTTTGTGAATGTTACAAGAGCCAACTATATTACAGCCTTAACTTTTCTCAGAAAAATCCATGCATGCGCAAACCGAGGACCTGAACTATCAGAATATGATGCTCAAGAACTCAATAAATTATTTAAACAAACAAATATCTTGTTCAACGCAAGACGTTTAAAGGATCTACCCATTGCAAAAGCCGAAGGATCAGCCATTCGGGTAACACTCACAATAGTTCCAAAACTAAATAAATAAGTCTTACAGAGACTGTAAGTTTCCTGCGATTTTATTGATCCGCTCAGCCATCTGGTCAATCGCATCGGTAATCGCGGCTTCATCTTCTTGTGTAATTTGCAAGCCATCAAGAGGCGCTGTGTTGGTATTCGCAGAAGCCCCGCGTGCATCCACCAACTCATCGGCCATCATAATGGAATTCAATACAAGCAAATGCGATTCATTTGTGCCCGCACCAATATGTATAAGCTCTTTAATCCGCTCATCAACATGCGCGGCAAGATCAATAACACGCTGCTCTTGTCCCGCATCACAGGCAATCGTGTATTGTTTGCGGTTTATTTGAACATTCACTTCGGCCATGACTTAGCCCTCCTGCAATAATTTTTCGACTTTGGCGATCGCGCCATCCAAACGGCTTGCCAATGCTTTTGTGTCCGGATGCGGCTGTGATGGCTGCTGCGGCGCAAAAGAGAACAGATCCGCGCTCTTTTTGGCTGCTGGTGCTGTTTTATTCTCTTCAACCTTTTGCTCTAACGTATGAATAGCGTCATAAAGCTCATTAATCGATTTTTTGATGGCGATTGTCACAAAACTCTCCGTTTTAAAAATATGAATAATTATTATTGATACGGCTTGCACGAAGCTTTCGTCAAGTAAGGAACAAGCTTTTCCCCATAAAACACTCAAAAAGCTGTTATTTTGCTTAACTTTACTGCTTGACCGCGTATTTCATAAATTGCATTCTAAGGCCGCATTTTTTAGTAAAAGGAAGAGATACTCTATGTCACAGGCCGCTGCCCAAATGTCCCCTGCCCCTGAACTTGATTTAAAACAAATGTCGAACGCAATCCGCGCATTATCCATGGATGCGGTCCAACAAGCCAACTCCGGCCACCCCGGTATGCCCATGGGCATGGCAGACGTCGCCACAGTTCTTTTTTCAAAATTTATGAAATTCGATCCAAAAAATCCCACTTGGGCCAATCGTGACCGTTTTATTCTTTCCGCAGGTCACGGCTCGATGTTGATTTACTCCCTCGCCTACCTTGCTGGTTATGATGAGATGACATTGGATCAAATCAAAAACTTCCGTCAACTTGGTTATAAAACAGCAGGTCACCCAGAAGTTGAACCTGAAATCAGCGTGGAAATGACAACAGGACCTCTTGGCCAAGGTATCTCAACCGCACCCGGTTTTGCATTAGCAGAACGTATTTTGAATTCGGAGCAAGGTGATAAATGTGATCACTACACCTATGTCATTTGTTCGGACGGCGATCTGATGGAAGGCATCTCGCACGAGGCCTGTTCATTGGCTGGTCATCTTGATCTGCATAAATTGATAGTTCTATATGATCAAAACAGCATCACCATTGATGGCTCAACAGATCTCTCCTTTACCGAAGACGTTGCAAAACGTTTTGAAGGCTACAAATGGGATGTACAAAGTGTCGATGGTCACAATTATCAAGAAATTGAAGACGCTATTGCCGCCGCTCAAGAAACAGACACACCCAGCCTAATTTGTTGTCGTACAAAAATTGGTTTTGGCGCCCCCACAAAAGAAGGCAGCTCTTCTTCACACGGCGCACCGTTGGGTGACGAAGAAATTGCCGGTACACGTAAAAATCTTGATTGGCCGCATGCGCCCTTCGAAGTCCCAGATGATATTCTTTCTATGTGGCGCAGCCTCGGTACCGATAGCGGTAATGACAAAAGCCAATATGACATCGACCTTTCGAAACTCGAAAAAACTGTCGACGATCTTAAGAAAATGTTCGACAAAGAAAAGCCTTCCAAGGCGACCCGTCAAACATCCGGCATGTGCTTAGAAGAACTCGTCAAAGCCCTTCCTTCAATGGTCGGTGGATCAGCAGACCTTACAGGATCGAACAACACAAAAGTCGGCGCATCCAAATTTATTTCTGCCGATAACTATCACGGCAATTACATCAACTATGGTGTCCGTGAGCATGGCATGGCCGCGATTATGAATGGCTTGTCGCTTCATGGCGGTATCATTCCTTATTCCGGAACATTCTTACAATTTGCTGACTACGCCCGCCCGGCTATTCGTCTCGGCGCTCTCATGGAAACACGTGCCATTCACGTCATGACCCATGACTCCATTGGTTTGGGTGAAGACGGCCCAACGCACCAACCGGTTGAACATGTGAGCGCTCTACGCGCGATCCCGAATGTCTATGTCTATCGTCCTTGTGATGGCATTGAGACAGCAGAGTCTTGGGAACTCGCCATCAAAGACGATGACTCACAATCAATCTTGGCGCTCACCCGTCAGGGATTGCCAACGGTGCGTGAATATGACAAAGTCAACAAAACATCATTGGGGGCTTATATTTTAGAAGACAGTGCAAATGATGAGCCCGAAGTCACAATCTTCGCAAGCGGCTCTGAAGTCCATTTAGCACTCGAAGCATCTGAACAACTTGGTGATGGCGTGCGCGTTGTCTCTGTTCCTTGTATGGATCGCTTCTGGGAACAAGACGGTGAATATATAGAAAGCTTACTTTGCAACAATTCTATCAAAGTCGCTGTAGAAGCTGGTGCCCGTCAATCTTGGGATCGCTTCATAGGCGGTCACGGAATCTTTATCGGGATGGATGGCTTTGGCGCCTCCGCTCCGGCTGGTGATTTATTTAAACATTTTGGCATTACATCGGACGCGATCGTAAAAGCCGTTCAGAACAAACAGAAATAGAGGAGTTTGAAAATGACAGTACGTGTAGCAATTAACGGATTTGGACGCATCGGACGCAATGTCTGCCGCGCTTTATTTGAATCAGGAAGAACAGATGTGGAGCTCGTGGCGATTAACGACCTTGCCCCGCTCGCGACCAACAAACATCTTTTGAAATATGACTCTGTTCACGGGCCTTTCAACTTCACCGTCGAAACAGTCGACGAAGACACCATCATTATTGATGGCAAACATGTTGATGTCTGTCAGGAACGCGACCCGACACAACTTCCTTGGGGTGAGAAGAACGTCGATATCGTTTTTGAGTGCACAGGAATCTTTACAGAGCGCGATAAAGCAGCGATGCACCTCGAAGCAGGCTGTAAAAAGGTTTTGATTTCTGCCCCAGGTAAAAACGAAGACCTCACTGTTGTGTATGGCGTAAATTCGGATCAATTGACCGATGATCACGTTGTTGTTTCCAACGCGTCTTGTACAACCAACTGTCTTGCACCAATGGCCAAAGCCATCAATGACGCGATTGGTATCGAAAGCGGTTTTATGACGACTATTCACTCATACACAGGCGATCAGCGTATTGTTGATACAGCGCATGGTGACTTACACCGCGCACGTGCCGGAGCGATGAACATGATTCCAACGTCAACTGGTGCGGCAAAAGCCGTCGGTAAAGTGTTGCCTGAATTAAACGGCAAGCTTGATGGCGTTTCGATGCGTGTGCCTACACCAAATGTATCGGTTGTTGATTTTAAATTCGTTGCGGCCAAAGAAACATCTGTTGAGGAAGTCAACAAAGCTATCTTAGGCGCTGCCAGTGGCGATCTCGACGGTGTTTTGGGCACATATGATGAAGCGCTCGTTTCTGGTGACTTTAACCACAACCCGCTCTCATCAATCTTCGCGGTCAATGAAACCAAAGTCATTGATGGCAAGCTTGTGCGCGTCATGAGCTGGTATGACAATGAATGGGGCTTCTCCAACCGTATGTTGGATACCGCCGTAAAAATGCATGAAGTCGGCTACAAAGCTACACAAAGCGAAGCGGCTTAATCGAAGGAGAATAAAATGAACCAAGATCAATTCAAAAAAATTGAAGAAAATAATGGCTTTATTGCTGCCCTTGATCAATCCGGTGGCTCAACCCCTAAAGCGCTGGCCGCTTATGGTGTCGCCGAAAGCGAATATAATGGTGAAGACGAAATGTTCGCCAAAGTGCATGAAATGCGCGCACGTATTATCACCGCCCCCGCTTTCAACAGTGGCAAAATCCTCGGCGCTATTTTGTTTGAAAAAACCATGGATGATGCGATTAACGGCACACCGACCGCGCAATATCTCTGGGAAGAATTGGGTGTGGTTCCTTTCTTAAAAGTCGACAAAGGCTTGGCCGACGAAGAAAACCAAGTGCAATTGATGAAAGAAATGTCAGAGATCTGCGGTCTTCTTGCCCGCGCCAACGAAAAAGGTATTTTCGGCACGAAAATGCGTTCTGTGATTAACGGCGCAAACGAACAAGGCATTGCCGCTGTCGTCGCCCAACAATTCGAGGTTGGTAAACATATTCTCTCACATGGCCTGATGCCGATCATCGAGCCAGAAGTATCTATTGGCAATGCGGATAAGGCTGAATGCGAAGCCATCATGAAGACCGAGATTTTGAAGCAACTTGATGCGCTTGGTGATCAAAAAGTGATGCTGAAATTAACCCTCCCAGAAGAGCCAAATTTCTACAAAGAGCTTATTGATCACAACAATGTTCTATCTGTCGTCGCCCTTTCCGGTGGTTATGATCTGGAAGAAGCCTGTAATCGCCTCGCGCAGAATGACGGTATGATCGCTAGTTTCTCCCGCGCGCTATCCAATGATTTACGCGCTGGACAAAGTGATGAGGATTTTAACACCGCGCTGCAAATCGCGATTGATAAAATCTATGACGCTTCCGTCGCCAAATCGGAACAAAGCCAAGCGGCGTAACAATTTATCTTTGATGATGACGATGATGATGGGGCGGCGGACGGCGCTGCCCTTCTCTTGCCCCTGAACGGCCCCCGCGCTTACGCTCAAAACTCTCATCCGGCGTGCCATATAAACACCGCGGCAGAAACGGAAAGCTCTCCGTGGCGATATAGCCATAGGTACCATTAATCGTCGCGCCATTACATTCATCCAGCACGCTCAAATCGGCGACATACTCATAATCCGACGTAAAACTACCATCATATTTACCACCTGGGCCGCCGGAACGTTGCCCAGATTTCAAACGATAGGACGACTTATATCGATTTTGCGCATCGGCATAAATTTTAAACCCATCAGCCGCATATCCAATATGCGTAAAACCATTCTTAACCAAAGGCGTTGGGATTCCGTGATAATGATATGTTCCCGTCGGCTGCACATGCGCATTATTATCGTCCAAACCCAAATTTACGGAACCATCAATCGCTTCATAATTATAATTGCGATCATTGTTCCAAAATTCCGCTGTACCGGGCTCAAACGGAACCCCATTCAGCGCCACACCAATCACACCCCTATGCTCTTTGGGTTCAGCATTCTTCACCGGGTTCTGTGTCACCCGATAATTGTGATTTTGCGCGCTAATCGCGTTCGGATTGCCTCTATTCGGGAATTGCCCCGTTTCATGATTGGGCAAGCCATTGCTGCGAATGTGAATATAGCCGCCGCCTTCATCGATTGAGACCTGATAATCCGCCCACGCCGGGTTCACAACGATTATTGAAAAGATAAAGATTGGCAAAATCAGATGAAAAGGCATAATACCTCCATAATTTGTTCATCAAATGAGATATTACCATGATTGATTTTATTAAACGACAAAAAGCCGCGCTGATCGCCATCATCATCGTGGTACTGGGTTGGGCCGGATACACCGTCACCAAGGAGCAAGTTGAACCTTACGTTGACCAAGCCCTACAAACCACGGAACAAGTCGCGCAGGTTGCTGATGACGCCAAAGAAACCTTCTTCCAAAAAGAAGAGGAAGAAGAGCTTGCGGAAACCGAACCAGCTGCGGCAGCCACCATTCAAGAAGATTTTAATGCAGCCAGTCTTGTTTCCGATGAACGCAGACAACATATTTTATTTGGTGATGCCTCAAGGCGGTGGTCACCTCCACGGCGTTGGTAAGCCCTGTAAATCCGAATTCCCCGAACATTGGAGCGAGGATGCCATTATCAAGGAAATTGAACTCATCGCCGCGAATGACAACCTCTCATGGCGACAGGAAGATAACGGCTATTACGTCACCGAAGAAAATGTTGGCAATGTCCGCGTCCGCGTGGTGAAAAACCGCGATAACACTCAAGTGATTACGGGTTACCCCGTCAATGTTGAGCGTAATCCTTGCCCTGCGAATGATCGTTAATAGTAAATTATTTAGGCATATTATGTGGCTTATATGCAACTCTGCTTGCAACGCGATCAACAGGAACAAAAAAACCCAAATCCCAAAAACTACTTGTTTTGTAAGCTCTGGCTAATTTCTGTTCCCATGCAGGAATTGGTGTAACATCAGGGCGTTTGAATACGTTGTATTGAGCATTTAATTGCGCCCTAAACGCATCTGACAATCGCTTAATCTTATCCAGTAATAAAGCGCTATCAGTGAAGTTAGATACTAATTCTTCTGTCTTGTCTGGTTCACACAGGCTAGCTGTTTGCAGGGCTATAAATTCATGAAAAGCCTCTGGTACAACGTCGCCACTACGAATTCGATCAATAAAAGGTCTTGTTACTGCAAGCATTTCTGGATAACGCTCTTGTGTCGCCAAGCCTATCGCATACATCAATGCACCATCTTTATTTTTAGGTGCGGCTTTATGAAGTTTTTCTGCAGTCTCATAAGCTTCTTTATCTTTTCCGGAACGTAAAAGTGCGATAGCCTTTAGATGAAGTGATTGGCTGCGTTCGGGTGAAACATCAAGAGCCTGCTGAGTAAGATCGCAAGCGAGATCATAATAACCTATTCTTAGCGCATAACTCGCAGCTGTTTCGAGCAAGACCGGCGGCCTCACATCGTCATCTTTGATGGTGTTAACTAAATATCTTAAAGCACTAAGGTCACCATTCGTGTAGTTTTTAGCTATATACGCCGCGCGTTCTTGAACATAGCTTGTGTTATATGCCACATCGAATGAATATTTTGGTTTTTGACCTTCTGATGATCTTACAGGGACAACAGTTCCCCTATATTTTCTTTGAAAACCTGATGATGCTGTTGCATTAATCAAAAAATCGATCATTTTTTTATGGGTTCGCATCGTTGATTCAGATGACCCTGACAAAATTTGTAAGGCCTGCTCCCTATATGCTTGCGCAGTGTCAGAATCCGTTTCTGCTATTTCATCTGCATAATCAACAAGACAAACAGCAAGGTTTTCTCGTAGGTTGCTATGAACCGGATTAATTGAGAAAGCTATAGAAAAATACTTAATCGACCTTGATAGATCATTGTTATACTTTCTAATAAGTGCGCCTACATCATACTCAAGTATACCTTCTGATTGAATACCAGCATTAATGGCGCCCTCTAGAATTTTTATTGAACCTACAGAATCTCCACGTGCACGAGCTAGCTTAGATGTTTCTTGAATAACAAAAATTTTATTTGTTGTATCTTCATCTAATACTGCAATTGCTCTTTCGGCTTGCTCAAACTCACCATCTTGAATAAGGATAT
>JBCDCD010000057.1:0-7828 GCA_039182445.1 Pseudomonadota bacterium
CAAGTTTTTGTAAGCGTCCCGGCCAGAAAATATTCCCCAATGGGTTTTCGGGGTGATGTGGGGATAAAATATCGGCATTACATTTTGATCCGGTAATGATTTTATACGCGGCACAGGCTGCACCGATATTCCTCAATGGCGTAATATCGGTGCAGCCTGTGCCGCGTATAAAATCATTACCGGATCAAAATGTAATGCCGATATTTTATCCCCACATCACCCCGAAAACCCATTGGGGAATATTTTCTGGCCGGGACGCTTACAAAAACTTGAAAACACACAATGGAATACGACTCTCAAACAAGGACAAGAACTCTGGATTGATGGTGGCCATAATGAGAGTGCGGGCAAAGCGCTCTCCGAACAAGTACGTCTGTGGCAAAAACAAGACGACAAGCCACTCACAATTATTTTGGCCATGGTGGATAGAAAAGATCCGATTGAATTTATCAAACCACTTCTTCCCTATGCTGATAAAATTATCTGCACTGAAATCCCGGATGAGCCACAATCGTACGCGTACAAAGATTTATTCCATAAAGTTGAATCACTCGATAAAATTAAAATCTCTTATGCCAGCTCTCTCGAAAATGCTCTGACGCATACAGATAAAAATTCCCGAGTGCTCGCAACCGGCTCTTTATTTTTGATTGGCAATATCCTTCAAAAATAAAGATTTTTGCCATATTTCACTCTCTCACGCCCCAAATTTACCCTTTATGCGCCCCAATATTGTTTTCTTTGGTCAATAAGCTATTGTAAGTGGTAATTACAAATGAGGTAAACATGTCCCATAATATCGCGTTGGTTGATGATGACCGTAACATTTTAACGTCTGTTTCCATGTCTTTGGAAGCTGAAGGCTTTAACGTCAAAACCTATAATGACGGCGAAGAAGGCCTGCAAGGCATTACAGAAACACCGCCAGATTTGGCCGTTCTAGACATTAAAATGCCGCGGATGGATGGAATGGAAGTGCTGACAAAGCTGCGCGAGACCTCGTCTTTGCCCGTGATTTTCCTAACATCCAAAGATGATGAAGTAGATGAAGTGATTGGCTTACGTATGGGTGCCGACGATTATATCACCAAGCCTTTCTCTCAACGCCTGCTGATCGAGCGTATCCGAGCCTTGCTGCGCCGCCAAGAGCTGCAAGACAAGCCAGAAAAAGAAGAATCTTCCGAAGAAGTGATTGAACGTGGTGACCTGCGCCTTGATGATTCGCGCCACCTCTGTACTTGGAAAGGCGACCCAGTAAATCTGACAGTCACAGAATATCTACTCGTCAAAGCCCTCGCCCAGCGCCCTGGTCACGTAAAAAACAGAGATCAGTTGATTGATTTGGCGTATGGTGAGAATATCTATGTAGATGACAGAACAATCGACTCCCATATCAAACGCGTCCGAAAAAAGTTCAAAAATGTCGATAAAGCATTCAACCAAATCGAAACCCTTTACGGCATCGGATATCGCTACAAAGAGCAGTAAGTTCTTTCCGCTTTTTAAGCGGCGGGCACCGGATATTGATCCAAAAGATCGTTACTTGATAGAAAAACGCTGGAGCGCCAGTTCCGAGCGTGTCAGCTCGCTTACGGTACGTATTCTTGGTGTCAACATTATCGCCATCATGATTTTGGGAATCGGTATTCTTTATTTGGGGCAATATACGGAAAGCCTCGTTGAGCGAGAGTTGCAATCGATGCGCGCCGAGGCACGCTTTATGTCGGGCGCTTTATCCGAAGGGGCAGTACGACCCGTCTTCCAAATCTCGCCTATCCCTCTCGATGAAACATTGCAAATTGAAGCGATCAAACCGCGCCTCGCGCGCCGTATGGTACGCCGGCTCGGCAATAGCGGTACAAGCAGACTTATTTTATTTGGCGTTGACGGCACGATTTTAGCCGATACAGAACAGCTTTCGGAAAAAAGAAGCGAATTTTTACAAAACCAGAGAAATGACGGGCCTCTGACGATCGGACGATTATTTGATCAATCCGCCAACCGCTTTTTACAACTTATTCCTTCTCAAACTAAGCTAGAGGATTTTCCACAAGAACTGATTGGTGATGTTTTTGCTTTTCCTGATTCAAAGGAAGCCATGGTTGGCTCCATAAGCACTTCAGCTTGGGAAGCACGAAAACATGACATCGTTCTTACCGCTGCCGCACCGATACAAACGGATAAGCAAGTTTTGGGGGTTGTTTTAATGCTCCGCGATGGTACCCAGCTCGAAGAAAAAATTGCTGAAATCCGTGTTGATGTTTTCCGCGTTTTCTTGGGCTCTCTCGGTATTACTGTGATGCTATCCATCTATCTGTCAGGATTAATTGGTCGCCCCCTAAAAAAGCTTGCCCTTGCTGCAGAAGCGGTACGCACTGGTAAAGGCGGTCATACAGAAATACCGGATATGAGTGATCGCGGTGATGAAATTGGTGAACTCTCGCTCGTTTTGCGAGATATGACAGAGGCTCTGTGGGATCGTATGGACACGATTGAACGTTTTGCCGCCGATGTATCCCATGAGATTAAGAACCCGCTAACATCGTTGCGCAGTGCCGTCGAAACAGCGTCTAAAATCAAAGATGAAGAAAAGCGAGAAAAACTTATGGCCGTTATTCATCATGATGTACAACGTTTGGACAGACTGATCAGCGATATTTCCAACGCCTCACGTTTAGATGCCGAACTGACGCGTGATGAAATGTCATCAATCAGTCTTGCTGATCTTCTTTACCGTTTGCGCGATGCTTATAAAAACCCGCTCGATCGGGTCGACGAAAAAGAGAACGCAGGAAAAATTGAAGTCAATATTCTGCCCGGCATCCAAACACGTGTTTTTGGTAACGAAGATCGTCTTTCTCAAGTTTTTGGCAATTTGATTAGCAACGCGCTCTCCTTCTCGCCAAAAGATAAGCCAATTATTATTACTGTAAAACGAGATGGAAAACATATCGTCACCACCGTCGAAGATTCTGGACCCGGTATCCCAACCAACAAATTAGAAACAGTCTTTGAAAGGTTTTACACCGAACGCCCACAAACCGAGGATTACGGCGGTCATTCAGGCCTTGGACTATCGATTTCGAAGCAAATTATTGACGCGCATGAAGGTAAAATTTTTGCCGAAAACATCACAGAGAAAAATAAAACTGTGGGCGCACGCTTTACTGTGAAATTAAGAGCGGCATAATGCAAAATAAAAATCTACTCTTCATAACAGGATTATCCGGCGCAGGAATGTCCTCAACATTGAAAGCGCTCGAAGATATAAGCTATGAAGTTTTTGATAATTTTCCGCTTAGTCTTTTACCTTCATTATTGGAAGAAAAGTCAGACAAACCAATCGCGCTTGGTATTGACACACGCACCCGTCACTTTGACCCAAAAAAACTCATACAATCCGTTGATAACAACAAGGCCTATCTTTTGTTCCTTGATTGTGATCAGCAAGAGATCCAAAAACGCTTTAGCGAAACACGGCGTGTGCACCCTATGGCCGCCGACAGAACGGTTTTAGACGGTATAGAGTATGAAAAACAATGGCTAGAGCCGCTTATCGATCGCGCTGATTTGGTGATCAATACAACCAATTTATCTATTCACGATCTCCGACAACAAATTGAATCAGAATTTGAAGCGTCCCAAAAACAAAAGCTCAATATCTCTCTTGTCTCTTTTGGCTATAAAAACGGTATTCCACGCGAAGCCGATATCATCATGGATGTACGGTTTTTAAAAAATCCTCACTGGGTGAAAGAATTAAAACCACTCACGGGGCAAGATGAAAAAGTCGCCGACTATATCCGTACTGACGAAAATTTTTCAGTTTTTTTTAAAAATTTTAAAAAGACGGTCGAGCCGCTTCTACCCGCATACCAAAATGAGGGAAAAAGTTATCTAACGATTGCGATTGGATGTACAGGAGGAAAACATCGTAGTGTTTTCACGATTGAAGAGCTCTCAAAATGGTTGAAAACCATAGGCTATGACGCCTATCTCAAACACCGCGATAAACCTAATAATTAAATATTTTTTTCGGGAGCTGGTGTTGGCGTCGGTATACCCGCAGCCGCAGAGAAAGTCGCAGCAAAATCATTCGCTGGTAATCCTGAATTTCCTATTCCCATTATAGTACCCCTTCTTCTTTAAAGCGAAACATCGCATTTTCTTTTGATACGCCTTGCTGTCCCAAATGATAAAAAATAATTTTTGCTTCTTCGCCATCTTCACCATCGTTAATAATACGATAGAGCACACGGCTATTTGTTTCGTGACCCAACTGCATCAGTTGCTTACGGCCATTCAACAACGAAATTAGATTCATCACTTTCTTTTCAGACAAAGATGGATCTTCATCTGAATCCAGAACGGTATATTCGCCGACCGGCGCAATATTTTCTGCCGCCTGATCTTTTCTCATGATCATATAGGCGCGCTCATTCACCGGGGATCTTTCATACCCGTAAAGTGGTATCGCACCTTCTGTGTTAAAATCCTGTAATTGCATTAAATTCCTCTACTTTTCCTTGCTTTTAAGGCATTCACCCCTTAATTCTTACACCATAAAAGTTAACAAACTGTATATGACATAAGTATTAAAGGATTAAACCATGGGCGCTGCACCGCAAACCGTTGAAAATGATTACAAAATTGCCGATATCTCTCTAGCCGACTGGGGCCGAAAAGAGATTGAATTGGCCGAAGCCGAAATGCCAGGTCTGATGGCCTTGCGCGAAGAATATGGCTCCGCACAGCCTTTGAAAGATGCCCGTATTGTCGGCTGTCTTCACATGACAATCCAAACCGCTGTTTTGATTGAAACGCTTCAAGCGCTTGGTGCCACTGTTCGTTGGAGTTCCTGTAACATCTTTTCAACACAGGATCATGCCGCCGCCGCCGTTGCCGTAAAGGGCACACCTGTTTTCGCTTGGAAAGGTGAAACAGAAGAAGAATATGATTGGTGTATTCATCAAACCATTAAAGGCCCCGATGGTTGGACACCGAATATGATTTTGGATGATGGTGGCGATCTCACGGCAATCATGCACAATGAGTACGCCGACCTTCTTGAAGATGTACGCGGTGTCTCTGAAGAAACAACAACAGGTGTCTTGCGTCTCTATGAAATGGCGAAAGCGGGAACATTAAAAGTGCCGGCGATTAACGTGAATGACTCTGTTACAAAATCAAAATTTGATAACAAATATGGCTGTCGCGAATCGCTTGTTGATGCGATCCGCCGTGCAACGGATGTCATGCTCGCCGGGAAAGTTGCGGTGGTTGCCGGATATGGCGATGTAGGGAAAGGTTCCGCTGAATCACTGAAATCCCAAGGTGTGCGCGTCATGGTCACCGAAGTTGATCCGATTTGCGCGCTCCAAGCCGCAATGGAAGGCTATGAAGTTGTCACCATGGAAAATGCGGCGCCGCGCGCTGATATTTTTGTGACTGCCACCGGTAACAAAGACATTATCACAATGGATCACATGCGTGAGATGAAAGATCACGCAATCGTTTGTAACATTGGTCACTTTGATAATGAAATCGACACACAATCTTTGCGTAATTTGAAATGGACCAACATCAAACCACAGGTTGATGAAATTGAATTTCCTGATGGAAAGCGTATCACGCTTCTGGCCGAAGGGCGTTTGGTCAATCTCGGTTGCGCCACAGGCCACCCAAGCTTTGTAATGAGCGCCTCCTTCACAAATCAGACATTGGCGCAAATTGAGCTTTGGAATAATCACGATAAATATGAAAACCAAGTCTATGTGCTTCCCAAACATCTTGATGAGAAGGTTGCTCGTCTTCACTTAGAGAAGGTTGGCGCAACATTAACGAAACTTTCTCAGGAACAGGCCGAATATATCGGCGTTGAAGAAGAAGGTCCGTTCAAGGACGATTCTTATCGTTATTAAAGGGAGAATATTATGACTGCTAAATTACTTTTTTTCGCCGGCAGTGCTAGAAAAGACTCGGTAAACAAAAAACTCGTGAAAACGGCAAGTGATATCGCACAAAGCATGGGTGCCACTGTCACCTATGTTGATTTAGCAGACTATGACATGCCGATCTTCAGCGAAGACATTGAAAGCGAAAACGGCCTTCCTGAAAATGCCAAGAAATTAAAGCAACTCTTCATTGAGCATGATGGCTTTTGTATTGCCTGTCCGGACTATAACAGTAGCTTTTCGCCGCTTTTAAAGAACACGCTTGATTGGGTTTCTCGCCGTGAAGAAGCAGATTCAGGCTCGCTTGTCGCTTACAAAGACAAAACCTGTGCCTTGATGGCTGCCTCCCCCGGTGGATTGGGCGGTTTACGCGGCCTACGAGACACACGCGACATGTTATCCAGTATTGGAGTCTTTGTTATCCCCAATCAACTTGCGGTTGGTGGTGCCTATGGTAAATTTGATGAAGCTGGCAATGTCACTGATGATTCTGAAAAAGAAAAAATCACTGCTGTTGTCGAGGCTTTGGTCAAAACAACAAACGCATTGAAAAACTAATTTGCTTTCTACTTTTCAAATTATCCAACTT
The DNA here is from genome assembly GCA_039182445.1 of Pseudomonadota bacterium. Classification (GTDB taxonomy): domain Bacteria; phylum Pseudomonadota; class Alphaproteobacteria; order Micavibrionales; family Micavibrionaceae. The sequence continues at coordinate 6,544 of JBCDCD010000057.1, forward strand.
TGTAGCTTTTCTTTTTTGCTCGCTGTTGGGCAAGTACTCTTTAAAATGGCAGCGATGAATGCGCCTGCTTTAAACTCTATACAAAACATCTTAGGCTTATTTTTTAACGGATGGTTTTGGGCGGCAACGATCGTTTATACTTGTACGACAATTTTATGGATGAATGCCCTACAAAATATTCCCCTCTCCATTGCTTACCCTTTTATCGCGCTTGGCTTTATTTTCGTGCCTTTGGCCGCTATGTTTTTATTCAATGAGCCTTTAGGGCTTAAATATGTGATCGGGGTGTTGTTAATCCTGATCGCTTTACGATTGATCACGACGGGACAGTAACATCATGCATTGTCTTACCCTCACTTGCGCAGATAAAAAAGGCATCGTCGCCTCTGTCGCGGGCTGCTTGCGTGATAATCAATGCAACATCGAAGAATCAGCACAATTTAACGATCCCGCATCAAATCAATTTTATATGCGTGTCGTGTTTTCTTTTGACGCTGAAGAGCAATTAGAAAAATTCTCAAGTTGTTTCACTGAAATCGCTGAAACATACAATATGCAATGGAAAATTAATGATCTCGAAACCAAGATGAAGACGGTTTTGATGGTCTCACAACATGATCATTGCCTGCACGACCTCTTATACCGCACAAAAATTAATGCCTTGCCCATTGAAATCACTGATATCATCTCAAACCATGATGTGACGAAAGATCTCGCTGAATCCTATGCAATTCCTTTTCATCACTTGCCGATGAATGATAAGGCCGAGCAAGAAAAAGAAGTCAAAAACATCATCGAAAAAAGCAACGCGGAGCTCATTGTATTGGCGCGGTACATGCAAATTCTCTCGCAAGACTTTATTGATGAATATAATGGCCGTGTGATCAATATTCATCACTCGTTCCTGCCCGGCTTTAAAGGCGCACGCCCCTATCACCAAGCCTATGATCGCGGCGTCAAAATTATTGGCGCGACCGCGCATTTTGCCACCGCCGATCTCGATGAAGGCCCTATTATCGTGCAACGCGTGGCACCCGTTGATCACAGCTATACACCGGAAAAGATGCAGAGCCTTGGCCGTGATACCGAAACGATGGCTTTAGCCAAAGCGATTGCTCTCTACGGCGAACGACGGATATTTATTCATAATAATCGTACAATTATTTTGTAAAGCTGATTGGACGCTCTTGTCCTTTTGCTGTTCTGCCCCTAGAATCTGATTGTTATGGGCGCGCAAGAATCAAACAATATCATTCATGGTTTTTTCGGTAGCTTTATCGGTAAA
>JBCDCD010000058.1:0-7747 GCA_039182445.1 Pseudomonadota bacterium
AACTTCCACACCTTGCCGCCTCCACGCATGACCTCAACCAGCAGCTCCAGCTGGTCACCGGATTGTTGCCATTTCAGTGCCGCGCAAAGTTGAATATGCGGAAATCATCGATATCAAGGGTACACCAGAGAAAGTCTTTCAAAGCATTGTACGCCAAGAAGATCTCATGGCATGGTCGGCTTGGCCTAGCGAAACAGGCTCGAACTGTAAGGTTGAAGGCGATGATGGCAAAATAGGCGCACAGACCATTTACCTTGATAAGAAGAATAACAAATTTGGTTTTCAGGAAGTTGTGGATATGAACGCCAATAGCAAAGTGACATTTCACGTTGAAAGCAAAGGCCCACCACAAAAGACCCTCCTAGAGTTTTACGTTGCCCCAAAATCAGACAATACCAGCACCGTGATTTTATATTTTCACAATGAATTTCCTTGGGTGGTTCATCTGGCCGTGCGTTTATTCGGTATCGTCAGGTGGACACGCGGAATGCATGTTAAGGACTTAGATGGCCTTAAGCGTTACGTTGAAAATAATGAAACCTACGAAGGCCATCCGCTTAAACAGGCAAAGGCTGCATGAGTTATTACACGCACGAATTTGAAACCACGTTAGAAAAATTCGGTGTCGGCAAGAAAAAGGTCATTTGGTACAATGTGCTGTTTCTCTGCCCCGAATTACAAACAGAGCTTCCTTTTGATCAATACCCGCGCCTGCGCGTAGAAGGTGAAATTGCTGATGTACCGATTGAAAATGCGTTTATTCCAACGGGTGATGGGCGTTATTACGTGATTGTCGCGCCGCATGTCATTGACGGTGCGGAGCTGCGTTTAGGTGATACGGTTGAAATGCGCTTTCGTATTGCCGATCAGGATCATGTGAATGTGCCGGAAGCACTACAAGATGCTATTGATGGCAATGACGATGCAAAAGATAAATGGGCTGCTCTTACGCCCGGAAAGAAACGCATGTTCGCCGCGCATGTAAACTCAGCTAAAACCGATACTACTACAGAAAAGCGCGTGATTGAGGCGATGGAGGCCATCGGGCGCGAGATATCTTTGCGCGATCTGCAAAATGAGAGGAAATCTAGGTCATGACACAGGAAACACGCAAGACATCTGAAACCTCGTCTGTTCAACAGGGTAAAAGCAAGGCAGCCATTGTCATCCTCATGTTGACGATCTTTCTTGACCTACTCGGGCTCGGGATCGTGATACCGCTCTTGCCGGAATACGCACGCTCGTTTGGCGCATCAGCAGCCATGGTCGGTGCACTCGTTGCAGGCTACAGCCTAATGCAGTTTATATTTGGGCCAATCCTTGGGGCATTATCAGATCGAATTGGTCGCCGTCCGGTTTTACTCGGCACGATTGCTATCAATGGCGTGGCATTCGTCATTTTTGGCCTTGCCGGATCATTTGCAATGCTTTTCGCCGCTCGGCTCGTGTCTGGCATTGCGGCAGCAAATTTGTCGGTCGCACAAGCCTCTCTATCTGACATGACACCACCATCAGAGCGTGCCAAAGTATTTGGTCTTATCGGTGCAGCCTTCGGCATGGGCTTTGTGTTCGGGCCATCACTTGGGGCATTAATCGTAGCAACGCTGGGAACATCAGCCGTTGGCTATTGTGTAGCAGCCTTATGTGCTGTGAATTTCGTATCTGCATTTTTGTTTTTGAAGGAAACCCGTGACCCTGCCGTTACGAATGATAGTGCCAATGAGCAAGGCATATTTACATCCCTGCGTGAAGTCCCTGCCATTCGGCGGCTCTTTGGGGTTATGTTCCTCTTCACGCTTGGTTTTTCCGTTATGCCCGTTATTGGCGCTCTTATATTTGCAGATAGATTCAACCTGACTGCTGTGCAAATCGGCTATGTTTTTACGCTTGTCGGTGTGGCATCAGCGGCTGTCCAAGCAGCTATCGGCCCGTTGGCAAAGTTCTTTGGGGAACGCAGCGTGCTTCTCGTGGGGCTTGTCTTTGTTGGTGGCGGCATCGCGGCGTTGCCGTTTGTGCCATCCGGACTGTTCCTTTGGATCGGCCTGCCGGCTTTGGTGATTTACGCCTTTGGCCATGCTTTCGTTTATCCAACGCTCACGGCTTTGGTCGCCGCTGAAACCGATGAAGCAAGGCAAGGAACCGTGCTTGGACAACTCCAGGCCGCAGGCTCTTTGGCGTTAGTAATTGGTCCATTAGGTGCAGGGTATCTTTACGATACATCACTCACGACACCGTTCATCGTTACGGGCGTTGTCCTAACATGCGCTGTCATTTTAGCCTCAACTCACCCACGCAACCGGATTTCAACATAGAGATGGCTGTTTTTCTATCAGGCATCTGCGTGAGGACTGCGAAGCTATGCAAAATTATGGTACTGATTTACGGACGTGGTGTAGTAATCGACGCAAGATTGGAAAAAAATGAAAAATAAAAAAAATTTGCTTAAAGCATCCGCTTTTCTCCTTTTATTGTTTTCTAGCTTTGCAGGCTATCAATTTTTTCTGGCTCCTTTAAAGCCTTGGGATAGAGAGGATATGAAACGCCATTTGGCAGAGGCTTGCTTTGTGACACCCGAAATCATGAAAACAGCTTCGGGGATTTCTTATATTAGAACGCCTGATGCTTGTTTTGAAGCTTTGCCAGATTGGGATTATACGCCGCGATTTGTTGAAATAAACGGGTTAAGGCAAGGCTATATCGAAGTTGGCCCTGAAAGCGGTAAAATTATTTTAATGCTACACGGCCAACCATCATGGTCTTATCTATATCGCTTCATGATCCGCGACTTATCCAATAAAGGCTATAGGGTTATCGCAATGGATCACTTAGGCTTTGGCCTTTCAGATAAGCCAATTAATGTTGATGATCATAGCTTTGAAACTCATGCCTCTCGCCTTGTCAAATTTATGAATGCGCTTGATTTACAAAACATTAATCTTTTTGCTCAAGATTGGGGGTCGATTATTGGGCTTTATACAGTTGCAGATCATGCGGATCGATTTTCCCGAGTTATAATAGGGAATGGTGGCCTGCCGATTGTAAAAGACGTGGCACGAAATCCTGATAATATCGAGAAAAGCAATCGCAGCTTTGGACGTATGATTAATATGATGCCTGCTAATCAACCAGCTTTATTCGATGATGAGGGAAATCCACTGCTTACTGTGGGAGATGGTCAAAGCTCTGATCCATTTGGTGAATGGGTTGCCTTTGCGCGGTATTCTCAATCTTTTCAGCCTTCTCTTATGATTGAGGCTTTGACTTATGAAGCATTAACACCACAAGAACGCGCTGCTTATGATGCACCGTTTCCTCATGAGATGATGATGGCTGGACCTCGTTCCTTTCCAGGATTGCGTAATGAGTTAGTTGGGATCACACAATCAAGAAAAGATAAGCTTGAGAAGTTTGATCGTCCTTTTTTAACGATATTCGGTGCTAATGATCCCGGCCTTGTTGGTGAAGGCGATGGACAACCTTGGATGATGAATAATATTCCTGGCGCAAAGAACCAGCCGCATCAACGCATCAGAGAAGCCAGCCATTTTTTACAAGATGATATCGGTTTACAAATAGCAGAAATGGTCGATGAATTTATCAGTAAATAAACTTTAAGAAAGCTAAGAGATATCCAGCTAAAACGCTAAACATTTAAACGGTAATACCCGCGTTTATTAGAAGCTATGATCTGCTTCCATACATCTTTACTTTTAAAGATATCGCGCATTCTGGAAGATGTAGAACCGCTTTTGCTTAAAAGTGTTTTGGAGTGAACCCAAGGTGAAGGTGTTTTGGCAGCTTCATGTAGTAGCTTTATAATCGCGGCTTGTACATCACCGAAATGATATTCTTCGCCGTTGGCTATCACGCTTCTGTAATCTCCGGTGTGTTTAAATGTTAGAATTTTTGTGACTTGTGCAGATTTGGCATCTGATGCTTTTTGCAAAAGACTATCCAGCCGCCTCATGGATTTAATCTTTACCTCTCTTTTCGGCTGGATATCCGCTACCAAAATTTCAAAATCATCCATCAAAATCACAAGGTCTTCTTCTTTGATCCAAATATCGCTGGATGCGTTTTTCAAGATTAGCTCTGTATCTGGCTCATCACCAAGAAATAAGCGGATTGCAGATTTTTTTGATTTCAAAACTTTGCGCACATCTTCTGCTTTAAGCCCCGCATATCCTTTAAAAACGGAATCAGTTTTCTCCAGAATGGTCTTACCTTGATAGGAATTTTCTGAAATCTTTGTTACGAAAACTTGAGGAAGATAAACGCTTGTCTTGAGTTTGCCATGTAGCATTAAGTCTTGGATATCACCGATGGATAAGCCGCTAATTTCTGCGGCTTCTTGGGGGGAATATGATGTTCTTGTGACTCTTTTTTTTGCGATCAATGGTTGCTCTTCTTTTAAATTTATCCTAATGTTCTTTATTCGTTCTCATGAAAATAAAAGAAGAAAGGAGCTGTGTAAATGGGCAGTTTTGAAAATTATTCAAAAAATTCACAACAAGACGGTGTTAAAGCCCAGATCACGCTCAAATCGATCAGGAAGCTTGAGGATGAAGACCGAAATGGTCGTGCAAATATCCCATTGTTCATATCCAGAATATCGGCTGGAAAACCATATTTAAGCGCAGATGATATCGATCTGAATATGGCTTTCCCAGAAGATTTCTTTCCTGATTTAAGTCAGGCATACCTTATTCAGGTTGAAGGTGATTCTATGCAGCAGGCCGGAATTGAAGATGGTGATGTGCTGCTTGTGGACGCGAGTGCAACGGCTGAAAATAACAATATTGTGATCGTGAGTGTAAACGGTGAAAAGACAGTAAAACGACTGATAATGAAAGGTGATGTCATTTTGCTATCACCAGAGAATAACCACTATGAGCCGATTGTGGTGACTTCTAAAGATGAGCTAGATGTTTTCGGCGTTGTGATCCGAATTATTAAAAAAGCTGTCTAGCCCTTACGTTCGTCATCGTATTTGATTAGAAACTGCGCCGCCTGAATGTGCTTATAGCCTTCTTCCCATTCTTTCATGGTATCAGCGCATTCATTGCCTTGGTCACGCCGATATTCAAGCTCACATTCGGCGTATGGTAAAATAGCTCTCAAGACATCAATATTTTCAGGGGCTACCCACGGCGCAACCTCAAGCATTTCACGCAATATTTCTCGTTTAAGCCAAATATGGTTTTCTTGAGTGTCAGGTTCAGAATGATAATGCTGCTCTTCATCTGCCAGATAATTTAACACTTCCACCAATGCTTTCTTCTGCCTCGCATTCATAGGCAGTATTACCGGTGATACCAGATCGCCTTCTTCAACAATATTTATGACCTCAACCGGCGCGGTAATGATATCTGCAAATACTTGGCAACCGGCGATGACCTCGGTGCTAACTTCATCAATGATCTGCTCCGTGTCTTTTTCGGCATCGGTTTCTATTGTCAGCTTAATATAAACATCGGTTTGCTGTTTCATTCGGCTTCTCCCTCATACTGAATATGCACATCCTCTTCACCGCATGGCGGCATAAAACGCCCCATAGCAATCAATGCGGCTAAACCTTGCTCTCTGTGAATCTTTCTCACAATTTCCTCTGCTTTTTCCGCACTGGTTGCCCCCACATTGATATTGTAAACGGCGTGATATCCTATCGAAACGGTGTGTGTTTTCATTAAGCTGCTCCCACTGCTTGTTGTTTACGGCTTTCCCCGCGAATACCTTGTCTGATTTCAACCTCATTCCCGCGCTTATGACCGGCTTTATAGGCAACTGTATCTTGTGACCGTACCTTTACGGATTTGCTTTGTAGCTTCATATTCAGCGCGGCGAATTCTTCATTCACCACATTGGTTTTCACAACGACTAGATCTGTGCTGCTGCTTTCTTTAACGGTTTTACGTTTTTGCGCGATTTGTTCATCGATGCGCTCAATCAAACGCAGTTGCAGACCTTGGATAAAATCGGCAATTACGGTGCGCCCGTGGCTCTTTGCTGCCAATCGCTTATATTGATCCGTCTTTCTATATTCTGCGGCCTCTGTGACCATCATTCGGCAAAGGTAGTTATAAAAATACGATGCAAGCTGGGTGTCTTCTTCAAATCCAAAATAGATGGCGCGTTTTTCTTTATTTTTGCCGACCATCCACACCATGCAATCAAATAGCTCTGCAATGGGCTTATGGACGAAATAGAGGTTATAATTTGAAGGATATATCGGCACATCCAGCTTAACACATTTGGTGTTCTTAATTTCCAGTTCACTTTGTGCGATCATGTATTTTGTCATTAACTCCTGTGCTTTTTCCAAGGCCATAGTCGCTTCGGCTTCGGTTGCGCCATTTTCAACATTCTTTGCCAATAGCGCGTTGATTTTGGCTTTTAGGTTTTCTTTTTCTTTATTGGTCATTGGCTTTTACTCCTCTCAATTCTGTAACAAGTTCTATGATCTCACGGCGTAAGACCTTTAAATCGATCTCCGCGACGACCAGAATGGAATGCGTGTTTTTGATTTTATTTTCGGCTAATGCCAGCAGTCCTGTGAAATAATCAAGGCGACAGTATATTCTTTTGTCCTCGTCAAATTCCCAATCTTCCATTAAGCCAGCAATGGATGTACTGATGCCTCGAAGCTGCTTACGGACATCGCCTTCGTTTTCATCACCTTTGCCAATTTCATCTTGCACGTAGGCTATAACCCCGTGCATGTATTCCAGTTCACTTGCTAGACTGTGCGCCGGTGTTTCTTTTTGAGCTACGTTATTCATAGTCTTACTCCTCATTATTGATTTCTTGTTTAATGCTGTCGATTTGTCTCTTAATGTCGGCAAAGTCTTGGGGTGCAATAAACTGAATAGGCTTACCTTTTTTCACTTTAGTTTCTGTGGAAGCGATTAAACCGATCAGATAATCAAGGGAATGGAACAATTCGCTGCCATTTTCGACTTCTGGCCTGTAACAGATATCAGACACCACATTTTGCAGCTCGCGGAGCTGTGTGCGGTTATCTTCGTGATCATCACGTCCGCTTTTTATGCGTATTTCAAGATATGCAATGATCCCCAGCGTATAATCCAGTTCCAGAATAACTTTCTCATATTTCTTCATTTGGCATTTCCTCCCCATCTATGGTTTGCGCAAATTCGGTAAAAAGATGCTCGTGTATGGCTTTCAAGCTGCCGATGCTCTCACTTAAAAGGCGTGCTGTTTCGTATGGTGTTATTCTGCCGCCTGGCATCATATCTCTGGCTTCACGTAATCGGTCATAGATATTGCCAATTCGATCTAAAACGCGGTGCTTTGGATTTTCCTGAATACACTCCTTTTCATACGTGTATGTGACTGACTGAAATTCTTCTAAATCGGCTATATCCATTGTGATACCTCTCTGAATTCACGGAAAGCTATTTGCCCGTCATTCAACAAAAAGCATTCAAATTCCATGTCATTAACGGTTTCGATATAACGGCGATGGTCGTGTGGGTAAGGCTCATCGGTATAAAACGCAGTATGTATTCCTGGGTGATAATCTCGCTGGAATAGCGCGAGGATGGCGGCTTCATTATTTAAGATTTCATCCTCAAAATTTACCGCTTTAATCATACTTATATTATACCAACTCCCCATAATACGAACAACCTCTTTATTTAATAATATCAATAACTTAGAGGTATTTTTTGTATGGAGATATGCTAGAATAAAGATATGGAAAATGGAGAAAAATATGGACACAGAC
>JBCDCD010000059.1:0-7732 GCA_039182445.1 Pseudomonadota bacterium
ATATCGGCGCCAATATCGGATTGTATTCTTTACAATTTGCGACCCTCGGCAGCATAGAAAAAATTTATGCGTTTGAGCCGGACCCCCGCAACAATACGCAACTCAAAAGCAATATCTTCTTAAATGATTTTATTGATAAAATTCTTGTTTGTGATTATGCTGCCTCTGATAAAAAAGCAGAAGTTTCCTTTGAGCTTTATCCAAACCACTCAACAGGTCAAAGCCGTATCGTCGAAAGCGGTAAAAGCGAAAACAAAGTCATTACCATTCCATGTGATACAATCGATAATAATTTTGATTTTTCCAACGATAATATTGCCATTAAAATTGACGTTGAAGGCAATGAGCTCGCAACACTTGCCGGTGCAAAAAAACTTTTAGCCAGCAATACCTGCATTGTTCAAATTGAAGCATGGCCGGAGAACGCCGAAAAATTAAAAAAATATATGGAAGACCTTGATTATAAATTTCTAAAACTTATCGCCGAAGATCATTACTTCACAAACGATCCAAAACTAGTGGGCTAACATGACGTCACACTCTCAGCGGCCAATTTTTCTGCATGGATTATGGCGCAGCGGCAGTACTTTTATTTGGTCGGAATTCCGCAAGAATCCTAATACTTACTGCTATTTAGAACCGCTTCATCACCGTTTTTCACATTTGACCAAAAAACGCGTTTTTCGCGACACCCCTTCTGTGAACAAAGGCAACAATCATCCCGTGATGGAGCAGCCTTACTTTTTTGAATTAATACCCCTAATAAACTTTAGAGGTGTCAAAAATCATTCTTCTCGGCTTGCTTTTGAAAAATTTTTTCTTAATGAAAATGATACATACCCTGCTCTTGAAAAATATATTTCGACACTTGTTGATCATGGGCATAAAGAAAATAAAATACCTGTTTTAGGATTTAACAGGACGCCATTTAGAATTGCTTGGCTGCAAAAAAAGTTCCCTTCTTGGAATATTCATCTTGATCGCCACCCTTTTGATATATGGTGTTCATATGAAACACATTACCAGAAAAAAAACCCGACTTTTTATGTTCATTGGCTTCGGACAATTGAAAAAAATCAAGACCACCCTGTTTTTTCTTGCTTGAAAGACTTCATTACGACGCGCACCACCATTGAAAAACTATTACGCCATCCCAAGAAATTCTATGTTAGCACGATCCCTGATATCCCTATAAAAGACAGATATTTGATGGTTTTTGTTATTTGGCTCGGCACCATATTGCACGCCCTCACATACGCTGATGATATCTTTGATATCAATAATCATCAAAAAGACTATATTGCGCAGAAAAAACAAAATATCTTGGACAATACGGGCATAGAAGTGGATTTTACCGGGCTCAACACAAAGAGCTATGATAATGCGCTTCTGTCAGAAGATGAAAAAAAACAAGCTGAAGATTTAGCAATCGAAATCTTCCCCCTTGATCAATTTACTGCCTTTTTTGATAAAGATAAGGTATTGTCACGCTCTGAGATTTTAGATCCAGAAAAATTTAGTTACATAGAAAAACTTTTTGCAAAAAATTCATGACCGATCTTTCAAACAGTAAAATTGCTTTTATTTCATCGGCAGACAGTCGTTATTTCCCGATGCTGTTGGAATGGGTGCATTCTGTTAAGCACTCTGTCAAAAATAAAAATTTTGATCTGTGCATTATTGATGCGGGCTTAACACCAGAGGAGCGTAAAACTATTGAGGTAATGGTCACCACAGTGACCAAGCCGGACTGGCCAGAAAACATGCCAGAACATAAAAAAGGTGAGAATGAATTCTACAAAGCCTGTGTTTGCCGACCCTTCTTAAATAAAATTTTTCCCGGCTATGATTATTATTTTTGGATGGATGCCGATACATGGATTCAAGACCCTTCCTGCATCGATTATTTTTTTGAAGGTGCGTCGAAAAATAAAATGACTCTAACGGCGGCGGCCGATCGCGCCTATCCTAAATCAATGCGCTTGCAATGGTTGGGACGATTTCCTTTTAAGGCAAAGAGCTTTTACTTTAGTAACGCAAAAAAAGCTTTTGACATTAAAACGGCAAAAGCGCTTTTTCCGCAACATAATCTCTCCGCAGGTGCTTTTTGTCTGCACAAAGACGCGCCGCATTGGGATGCCTGGCAAAAAACCATTATCCAAGCTTTACAAAAAGGCAAAGTTTTCACCGCGGAACAACTATCCCTAGGTGTGATTATTCATTTGCAAAACTTACCGATTGAAATTCTGCCCGCTTACATGCATTGGTTTTGTCAGCAAGATCTGGTCTGGGACCAAGAGAACAAAGCCTTCGTTGAACCCTATTTACCGCATCAACCGATCGGGATTTTACATCTTTCCGGCCATGATCAAATGCGCATTGATCGCTCTGTTCAGATTGAATTATCCGATTTGAATGATCAAATTGTGAAGACGACCTATCGATACCCCTTATATGATGGCGAAAAACAACAAGAACCCTCATAATTTCTTATAACAGCTAAGGCTTTTCAGCCATTTACTGTCTTGATTTAACAGCCTAATTCCCGCATATTCGCCTTCATGAGCGATAATAAAGACAAATTTAAGGATACGGTATTTCTACCCAAAACGGATTTCCCGATGCGTGGCAATCTGCCCGAGAAAGAACCTGCCATGATCGAAAACTGGCAAAAGCAGGATCTTTACAAAAAAATCCGTGAAAAAAGCAAGAGTCAGCCCAAATGGATCCTCCATGATGGCCCCCCCTATGCCAACGGCAATATCCATATGGGGCACGCGCTCAACAAGATTCTGAAAGACGTCATCAACAAAAGCTGGCAGATGAAAGGCTATGATGCGCCTTACGTTCCGGGATGGGACTGTCACGGCCTGCCAATCGAATGGAAGATCGAAGAAAAATACCGTGCCGAGGGCAAAGACAAGGATGCCGTTGATCCACTCGAATTCCGCGATGAATGCCGTCAATTCGCAAAAGAATGGGTCGATATCCAATCTGACCAATTCCAGCGCTTGGGTGTTATCGGTGATTGGGACAATCCATATCTGACCATGCGCCTGCCCGCCGAAGCGCAAATCGTCCGAGAAATTCATAAATTCCTCAATAATGGTGGCCTCTATCGCGGCGTAAAATCCGTGTTGTGGTCCACCGTCGAGCAAACCGCCCTCGCCGAAGCCGAAGTTGAATATAAAGAACATAAATCCGTGACCATCTGGGCACGCTTCCCGGTTGTTGAAACAAAATGTGAGGCATTGAAAGGTGCTGATATCGTCATCTGGACAACAACACCTTGGACCATCCCTTCCAACCGCGGGATCTTCTTTAATGAAGACATTAACTACGCAACTTATGAAGTGAAAGAAATCGTCGAAGGGTCAAAAGTTGAAGTTGGTGCAAAAATAGCGATTGCAGAGAAGCTTGAAGGTGCGGTTAAGGAACAAGCCAAAATCACGTCGATGGAAAAAGTTGCAACTTTCACCGGTAAAGAGGTCGAAGGTACAATTGCCGCTCATCCGCTACGTGGGCAAGGCTATGAACATGATGTGCCGGCCAACCATGCTGACTATGTCACCGATGAAGACGGAACAGGATTTGTTCATGTAGCGCCATCACACGGACCGGATGATTTTACCCTTGGACAAAAATACGGCCTCGAAATCACCGATAACCTCGACGATGACGGTAGCTTTAAAGAACATGTACCGCTTTTCGCAGGTCTGAAAATCTATGATGAAAACGGTAAAATGGATGCTGGTAACTTCGCGCCAATCAAGGCTATGGAAGAAGCTGGAAAGCTCCTCGCCAAAGGTTCTTTGCGCCATGAATACCCGCATAGCTGGCGCTCGAAAGCACCATTGATCTTCCGCACCACACCACAATGGTTCATCGCGATGGACAATGAGATTGCTTTACGCGATACAGCCCTTAAAGCGATTAAAGAAACAAATTGGGTGCCGTCCAAAGGAGAAGCCCGCATCAACGCGATGATTGAAAATCGTCCCGACTGGTGTATCTCACGTCAACGTGCATGGGGTGTGCCGATTGCACTGTTTGTTCACAAAGAAACGGGCGAGGTTTTAAAAGACGAAGCAGTGCTTAAACGTATTGCCGATTCTTTTGAAGAACACGGCTCCGATGCTTGGTGGTCAAAAGACGCCCAAGAATTTTTGGGCAATGATCACAACAGCGAAGACTACGAACAAGTCTTTGACATTGTTGATGTCTGGTTTGAGTCTGGCTCCACTCACTCTTTTGTTGTTGATGCGCGTGAAGAGCTCGGCCAACAAGCCAATATGTATCTTGAAGGCTCTGATCAGCATCGTGGCTGGTTCCACTCTTCCCTTCTTGAATCTTGCGGCACCAAAGGTCACGCCCCATACAAAACCGTACTCACTCACGGTTTCGTTCTGGATGAAAAGGGCTACAAAATGTCGAAATCACTCGGCAATGTTGTTGATCCGCTCAAAATCATGGAACAAAACGGTGCCGATATCTTGCGCCTATGGACGATGACATCAGATTACAATGACGATATCCGTATCGGAAAAGACACGCTCAAAAATGTTAGCGATCTTTATCGCCGTATTCGCAACACACTTCGTTTCCTTCTTGGTGCGTTAGATGGTTTCACCAAAGCGGAAATGAATGATGAGATGTTCACCGACCCCTCTCAATTGCCAGAACTTGAACAACTTGTTCTTCACCAACTGTATGAAATGAACAAGAAGGTAAACGATTATATCGAAGCGCATGAATACGGTAAGCTTGCCAAAGAGTTGCATGAGTTCTGTAACAACAATTTATCCGCTTTCTATTTCGATATCCGTAAGGATCGTCTCTATTGTGACGATCCAAACAGCTTTGAACGCAAAGCCTGTCGTTCGGTCATGGCCGTAATCTTTAACGGTCTTGTCTCTTGGCTTGCGCCAATTCTTTCATTCACCTGTGAAGAAGCCTGGTCACACCGCCCTCCCGGTATTTTTGAAGATATCGATAGCGTTCATCTCAGGGAGTTCCCTGAGGTTCCTGAAGCCTGGAACAATGCTGCCCTTGCCGGAAAATGGTTTGCTATCCGAGAAGTACGCGACGCTGTCCTTGCCGAATTAGAACCCCACCGCGCAAGTAAAGAAATTGGTTCTTCCCTAGAGGCCGCACCAGTGATCAAAGCCAACGCAGATTACCAAAAAGCCATCGGTGATAACAATTTGGCCGATATTGCAATTGTGTCTGATGTTACTATCGAAGATGGTGATGGCTTAGAGGTCTCCTTCGCAAAAGCCGAAGGCCAAAAATGTGTGCGCTGCTGGAAGGTTTTGCGCGAAGTCGCCGCTAGCCCTGACGGTCTTTGCCATCGTTGCAGCGATGTCGTCAGCCATAAAAAAGCCGCTTAGCCATAGTACTGTCACAAATCATGGCAAGATCACTTAACAAAAAAGCTATTATCGGGTTTGCGCTCATTCCTGATTTCATTATTCTTGATCAGCTCACCAAATGGCTGATCTTAGATCATGTGTTTCGTCCGGCTTTGGGGGCCGAACCGCTTGGCATCATTGACTGGGTTAAAGAAACTGCGCAACTCCCTTTTGTGACACTCGAAATCCTCCCCTTTTTCAACCTCACCATGGTCTGGAATCACGGGGTTAGCTTTGGCATGTTCCAAAATAGCAGTATTTGGCCGCTGACCATCGCCGCTATTGTTATTTCAGGACTTTTTAGCGTTTGGCTTGCCAAATCAAAGAGCTGGGTCGAAACCATCTCGCTCTCAATGATTATCGGTGGCGCCCTCGGAAATGTCATCGATCGGCTTCATTTCGGCGCAGTCGCTGACTTTATTGATCTCCACTATGCTGGCTGGCATTACCCGGCCTTTAATTTAGCTGATAGTTTTATTTGCGTAGGGATTGTCATTCTGGTCGCACATAGTTTATTCTTTGCCGATAAAGAGGACACAAAATAATGCGGTTTTTCCTATTATTCATAATA
This sequence comes from Pseudomonadota bacterium, assembly GCA_039182445.1. Lineage (GTDB taxonomy): Bacteria > Pseudomonadota > Alphaproteobacteria > Micavibrionales > Micavibrionaceae. Next base: position 5,983 of record JBCDCD010000059.1, read on the forward strand.
GCAATTCCTTTGGCGGCATGCGAAGTGACGAGAGAACAGCTCGATTTCTCAAAAAAGCCGCCGGATGAGTTTGCTGTGACGACACGTGCACCTCTGGAAATGCCACCAAATTTTGACCAATTGCCAAGCCCGCGTCTTGGTGCACCCCGCCCTCAGGAAGTGGCCACCGATACCCAAGCCAAACAAGCAATTTTTGGTAGTGAGGCGGCTATTCAGCGAACAGACATACCCTCGAGCGGTGAATCGATTCTTTTGCAAAAAGCTGGAGCCGTTGAATCAGACTCAAGTATTCGCGATGTCATTGATGCCGAAACAGAAGAACTAGCAAAAGAAAACACACCAACGATTGATCGTATTCTAGGTAAAGCAGGTAAGAAAATTGATGCGCCTGCGACTGTTGTTGATCCTATCAAAGAAGCAGAGCGCCTAAAAACAAATAGAGAAACCGGAGCCCCTATCACTGAAGGCGAAACGCCGATGATTGAGGAATAATGCGCTCTTTACTCCTAACGCTCCTACTCTTCTTTATCACGACACCTGCTTTTGCCAAAATTTTCAATGCTGAAACATACACGCTAGAAAATGGACTAGAAGTTGTCGTGATTCCGAATGATCGCGTACCTGTTGTTACCCATATGATTTGGTACAAGGTCGGCGCGGCCGACGAACCAGTAAAAAAATCTGGTATGGCGCATTATCTCGAACATCTTATGTTCAAAGGAACGGATACATTAGAGGCTGGAGAATTCTCCCGCATCGTTCGTGAATTGGGTGGTCAAGATAACGCTTTTACAGGACAAGATTATACTGCTTATCATCAAACCATCGCCAAAGAGCATCTTGAAAAAATGATGACAATGGAAGCCGATAGGATGATCAATCTTAAAGTATCAGAAGATCATTTTGTCAGCGAAAAAAGCGTTGTGATTGAAGAACGCAAACAACGTACAGAAAACGACCCACGCGCTCTTTTTACCGAGCAAATGCGCTCCACCCTCCATGTAAACCACCCTTATGGAACCCCCGTCATTGGCTGGATGGATGAAATTGAAAATCTTCAATGGAACGACATTAAAACCTTCTACGAAACATGGTACGCACCGAACAATGCTGTATTGATTATCAGTGGTGATGTCACTTTAGAAGAAATAAAACCCATGATCGAACGAACATACGGGGTTATAGAGAAAAAAGAATTACCCGATCGTACGCGCGCTCAAACACCGCCAGCAATTGGTGAAAGCAAAATGAAGTTACGTCACGAACGGATTAAGCAGCTTTCTTTTCAATCTAGCCGTCTCGGACCAAACTACAGTGACAACAAACAGGACTCTCTTGCGCTTGATGTGCTTGTTGAAATTTTAGATGGCGGGCCCACAACGCGGCTTTATAAAAATCTTGTAGTCGATCAAAAAATCGCCACCAGCGTATCCATGTCTTATATGTCAGGCGTAATCGATAATGGCGCCATTTGGCTATCGGGTATTCCTAGCGACAATATATCACTCGAGGAACTTGAAGACGCAATCAACGACGAAATCCAAAACGTCATCAATAATGGCGTTACCGAACAGGAATTAAAAGATGCCATCCAACGGCTTCAAGACAGCGCGGTTTTCGCCCGCGATAGCGTTAGCGGGCCCGCAAGAATATTTGGCTATACACTGACGACAGGCAGTACAGTCGACGACATTGAAAATTGGCCGGAACTGATTGGCGGCGTAACCGCCGAACAGGTTCAAAAAGCCGC
>JBCDCD010000060.1:0-7542 GCA_039182445.1 Pseudomonadota bacterium
GCGATTGATGCTGGGATGGATGTTATTTACGGAGAATATCATAGTGAAGGTGGCGATACCTTTTATGACATTGAACAGCTCGTTCGGAACGCAAGTGATGGTCAAATAGAAGGCATCGCCACCTTCACTATGATATTCTCCGTAAATAACATCCATCCCAGCATCAATCGCGGCATCCCCAATACTTATCGGTGTACGGTTTGGGTCTGTCATGATGCGCGCTATTTCTTGTCCGTAGCCATATTGCTGCAATTGTTCACCAAGTGTTAAGTCGCTATTTGGGGAAGCATTGCCTGCTGCATCCGCCGCATCGCCATCACCGGCGCCGTCGCCCGAACCATTGCCATCTGCGTCGCCGTCACCATTGCCGCTTCCGCTATTTGGAGTACCGCTATTTGTTCCTCCAGCAGTATAAATGACGTTACTATCGCTGCGCGATCCTGAGAAGGTGCCTCTAGCTAGCGGGATGTCCAATGTTTCCATGTCATTCTGCTTATCGCGCAGCTGGATTTCTAGAAGTATAGAGAACAGCATTTCACGACGTTTCAATGCCTGAGAAATTTGCCAGTTTTGCATGGATTTAATTGCTGTCAGTGCCGCTGCAATCCGTTTTACGTTTGCCGGCTTATCATATAAATTACTGACGAACTCAGGGTGGTAATAAATTTTTCGCGTGAGGAATTCCATTTGTGCATAATAGCTTGGGTTCTCACCAATCATTTGATTAATCTCATCAATATTAATACCCATTTCGACCATCATTGATCTTAAGAATGGCGCTATGCTGTCGTCCGGGTTATCTGTACCCGCTGTTTTTTCAGAAATGATGTAAGAAAAGGAGTTCTGCGCAACACTACGCATCGCCATCAAAGAGCGCATCTCTAGATAGGGATCAATAAAGCTTGCAAGTTTTGTTTTGGCTTCGGAAATCCAAGGCATGGAACGATGCATGAAGATTTGGTCAAGAAACGCGAATAATGATGTTTCATCAGCGGTTGTTTCACCATCTAATAAATTCAAATCAAAAGTTAAAGGCATTGATATTGTCTCTGTAAAGTTAATATCTGCGTTTCTTAGATCAGCTATAGCATTTTCTGCTGCGGTTGCCTCTTCTTCTGCCTGTGTCGCTAAAGCATCAGCTGTATCGGCTGCGGTATTATTCGCCGTTGAGGGGTTTGTGCTCGCTGTTTGAGCCGCTTGATTGGCTTGAAATCTAGCTGCACTTGCAGCTGCCCGTAATCCAGCTGCATTGACGCTGGCCGCGCTGTCTTGGCAAATGACTTCCATTTGACCTGAGTTATCACTTGGATCACAGAAGCTCTGCAGATAAGAAAGCATACGTGTTCTATCATCAGAACCAATAGTAATCGTAGAAGGATCTCCGGTTTTCATTTCACGATCTATGATTGAACTTGCCATCGCGCGTTGTGTGAGGTGGGCGCGGCGCTCACTTTCTCCTAGATTTCTAGTGAATGTTCCGATCTTACACATTTGCTCAGAGGGGTGATATTTCTTATGTGCATCAGCTGTCATTTCTTGGAAAAGACGTTGCGTTTCCAACTGGTGCTTTGCATCAAGGAACGAACCAATGACCTGCATCTGTTGAATCATTGTTGTGTGCAGTTGGTTGGTCATGAGCTGAAAGGAAGCAACCCATCCATAACGAAGTCCGCCAAAGCCAAATGTTATTGGATCTCCCTGTGCTTCACGTATTTCTAATTGTTGGGCTGTTAAAACAGGGGAGCCAGAATAGGGGTCGACGCTTCCTGTAAAGCCATAATCAGCAGGCGTACAATTACCTGGGACGGCTAAGCCGCCATGTCTACAGACGTAATAAGCCGTGCTTGTGCCTGTGTTGTCACTATCCCCACTTCCATTTCGTAGAATATTGGCACATTCATCAGGACCACCCAGATGAAATGCTGCTAATAAGCCTGATTCTGTTGCACGACAAGTGAGGCAGCGGCCTTGGCCACACCCACTAATTTCTTGTCCACCATTTGCAAGCAACTGCTGACAAGAGGAGTCATTTTGAATGGCCTGTAAATTTGTTTGTAACAGACCATCCATCAGACAGTCTTGAACGCCATGACAGGCTTCTTGTAGCAACGGCTGGCTTGCACAACTAGCCCGAGATCCACCACAAAACGGATTGTTGTTACGACAAGCATCTCCATTACAATTGGGGAACTGAGAGGTTATATTATTCTGTGTATCTGCGATAAACTGATATTTTCCGAGAGGGTAGCCGTATCTTGTCTCTGGACCAACAGCTGTGTAACCGCCAGATCCGGACGATTCGGTTTCAAAAAGGGAGTCTTTTATTGCGCTCCAATCACATTCAGGTGCGCCGCCACCTTGACCAATGTTGTTAAGAATACCTGTTACTTGGCTTGGGTTATTACCGGCGATAGCATCATCGGTGATGATATTCACACTTAGTAACACACAAATAATTAGAAGAAGTTTTTTCATCCTGTTACCTCTTCTTTATTGATTGTTTGATTATTGACAGGCGCATGACAGAAGCCGATGCCACTGTCTAAAAACGAAAGACAGATTTTCTCCGCGGTGTTTAAATTAATATTTTTGTAGGAAAGCTCAGTGCGTCCTGCCCAATCAGTTTGCGTTTCTGATAATATATCCTCGTCATACTGAATACGTATTTTTTCGCTGGGCTCTGTGCCGCTGACGTTAATTTTTTTGTTTTTACTGTTAATAGAGGCATGAATAACATTGCTGTTTTCTTTGATTGTATAAAGCACAACATAATTAGTACTGTTAATGTGTTTTTTTCGATCATCATATTTTATAAGCTCTTCTTGATTAGAAGAAATGCTAAAGTCTTTCGTATTGGATCGATAGATGATCTCGAAATCTTGTAATTTTCCTGTTTGCCAATCCACTATCGTATTTTCTTTCATAGAAATGTTTTGTGGGGAAATAACTTGTTCTGTGCCACTGTTTTTATAGGCGTTTAGATACAAAGAGCCAGCTCCCAACAAGAAAAGGGAGGCAAAAGAAGCGGTAATGACTATTTGTTTTTTTTTCATTTCCTAGTTTAATCCTGGTAGATTCATTATTTCACTATTGCGCTCACCAAATAGTATTTCATTTGAAACCCGATCAGCAGGCTCTTGTAAAAGCGCTTCAAGAAGAACAGCCTGATTTGCATTACTGCGTAAAACAGAGTCATACATATCATGACGTAGTTTTAAATTAATTGCCTGTATTGATACTTTCTTTCGATCAACATTTTCAGGTTTATCATATAGATCAGAGTAGAAAGTTGGATCCTGTAACATTGTGTTCGTTAAGAACATCATTTGTGTATGATAGCTTGGGCGTTCACCGAATAAATCAATTGCTTGTTCTTCACCAATACCCATTTGTTCAAGTGCGGCAATCATATAAGGCTGGACAAGATCACCACCATGGGTGCGATCCGCAATAAAGTTGGCAAAGGACGCTTGTGCAACACTTCGTTTGGCTGTTAATGCGCGCATCTTTAGATATGTTTCCGCTGCACTTTTTATTATTGTTCCATCATTATTAGACATTCTGTCTTCCGGAATACGCGGCATGATACGGTGACCATATAGATTCGCTTGCATAGCCATAACATCTTCCTCATCTTCAGATGGGGCGGGACTGGTGGCTAGGTTAAGGGCTAAGTTGTTTTTCAGCGCTATATTGGTGAAATTAACATCATTATTCATGCGCGCTGCGTCTGTAGAGTTACAAATATCATCGAGTCCACCAGATAAATCCTCAGGATTACAAAAGACGTTTGTCATTTGCTCAAAACGAGAGCGGAAATCATCGGATGCACCACCAGCAGAAATACCATCGCCGTTCATATTTTGACGCTGTATGAAGCGACTTGCCATTGCAAAAGCCGTAATTTCTTTATCGCGCTGTGTAGCGGCAAGAGAGCGAGTCATTGTTCCAAACTGACACATTCCCTCACTCGGGTGATACTGCGCATGAGCGCGTGCTTCCATTGTTTGTACAAGCCGTTGTGTTTCGAGCTGGTGTTTTGCATCAAGGAAGCCACCAAGGATAAGCATTTGATCCATCGCGGCTGTTGTTAGCTGTTCTGTCATCAGCATCATAGCAGGGAGAACATGAGCTTCGAAAACAACGTTGACGAGCCATTCGCGGTGGCGGATAAACTCATCGGTAATATGATCGATAGTGTTAACATCTTGGGTGTCAGGACCCGTTTCCAGATTAGATTGACATTCACAAGCGTTTCTAGAGCAGTCCGCAACATAGGGTACACAAGACGGGCCAAATGGCGGGCAAATACAGAACAGGCCAGCATGGGCCTTTTGAGGCATCACAACGCCTTGAACAGAAAAAATACCGCCTGTTAGAATAAGGGCACAAATAAAGAGAGTTATTTTTTTATAAAGAGAAACCATTATTGACCTCCCTTTCGGTTATACTCGTTTTGGATAAGCGTTATCTCAGGCAGAAGAGCTGTTTCCAGCATAACGGCGAGTGTCATTTCGCTACGCAGGTAACTGCGATAGAGGTCACGTTTACGCATTAAGGTTGCCGCCTGTATGGCAGCATTCATACGCATAATATTGGCGGGTTTATCAAGAAGATCGACAATGAATTCGGGGCGTTGATAATAGAGCTTTGATAACACTTTCATCTGTGCGTAATAGCTTGGATTTTCGCCGATTAAACTCCGTATCGCATCAAGCGTTGCCTCATCACCACCCATTTCCCGAATGAGAGCATAAATAAACGGTTGAGATGTATCATCGCTTTGCGCTTTCATCGCTGCGATTGCTGCAAATGAATTAACCGCTACACTTCGCTTGGCAACAAGTGCCCGTGCATCCATATGTACTTTTACACCTGTATCATAAGCAATATCCCCTTCTGGATCGACCAACATGCTTTGTTGGATAGGTGGATATATATCATGGCCAAATAAATTATTAGTCAGTGCGAAATAAGCCGCTTCATCGGTAGAAACTTCTGGCGCTTCATTCACGTCAAGAGCCAGCGTCATTGGGCGTTTTATAACATCATTAAAGCTGATATCACGATTGTAAAGCGCAGCATTATTCAGGCTGTTCGCGCAGAGATAATCGAGATTTTCAGCATTATCTCTTGGGTCACAATAATCTCTTATGAAGTCAACAAGTCGACTATTTCTATCGCTTTCATTATTATTTACGGCAATGCCATCACCAACGGATAATTGACGATCAATTGATTGGCGCGAGAGTGTTATAGCCATCATATCAGATTTACGTGATGCTTTTGCCAATGATTGTGTCATCGTTCCGAAGGAACATAGATTCTGACTCGGGTGGTAATCTTTATGTGCGCGTGCAGTCAATGTTTGAAATAAGCGCTGTGATTCAAGTTGATGTTTGGCATCAAAGAAAGAACCAATAATTTGAGCTTGTTGAATAATATTTGTGGTCAATTGCCCTGTCATTAACTGCATAGCGGCAAAGAGTCCCATATTATCGCCTTCTTCCCTATCTCTTGAGAAACCTTCAACCATCCAGATACGATGACGTTCAAATTCAAATGTTATGTGGCCAATAGTCGTGTTCGGGTCGCCAGAATTCCCTGTTTCAGCATCGGATACGCAAACACAAAAATTTTGACAGGAGCTCACATAGGGATAACAACATGTAGGACATGATTGAGCATAGGCATTTTGGACATAGAAAACACCAATAAGACACGCTATTAAAGTAAGGAGGATATTTTTTATCATTTTTTAATAATCCCCCGGTTCTAGGTCAGTAATTTGACGACTAATACGTGTGTGTTCTTCTGCGAGCATTGTTTCAAGTATCACAGCCAATACAGCTTCGCTTTCTAGCTGACGATCAAACATATCATCTTCCAACATTAAATTGAGCGCTTTGATGGCAGTATCTTTTCGCAGCACGTTGGCATGACTTTCATATAGTTCTGTGTAGAAGACTGGATTTTCAAAAACATAATCTGTAAGAATTTTCCGTTGCGCGTAATAACTAGGGTATTCTCCCAAAAACTCGTTAATTTCATCTTCGGGTACACCAAGATCAACAAGAATACGGCGCATGAAACTGTAATCGATCGCGTCCATACCGCTGACACGTTCTGCAACGATCGAGGCGAAAGCGTTTTCTGCGACGCTTCTTTTGGCGAGAATGGATCTGAGATCCATATATTTCATTGATTCCATGCGAGGCAGGCCTTGTGTTGTCGCGAGACGTGTGCGCTCCATGTTCGGCATTAATTCATCCGAGAAAAGATTGGTTGTAAGCGCAAAAACATCTTCGCCATCAGGATCGTCGGCTGGATCATTGTTGATATAGTCTGCTTCTAATGTCAGCTCAGATAAAACTGTTTGTGAGAAGTTTATATCCTTATTACGCCTGTCACGAGGCGTGTCAGTTGGTGCACATAACCAAGATAGGCCGTTCGCATTATCACCGCGGTTACAGTAGATTTCTTGGAAGCGTAAAATCCTGCTCACTCGATCTGCGTTTTCATCTGCTCCGGATAAACTATCGGCACTACGTTGAGCGCGATCTTGCATGCGATTAGCAAAGGCAAGCTGTGCAATATTTGTCTTATCTTCCGATCCTGCAAGAGCTCTGGTATTTGTACCAATCTCACACAAGCCCTCACTGGGGTAGTAATCGCGATGCGCTTCAGCCATTAGTTGTTGAAAGAGTCTTTGTGTTTCTTGCTGATGTTTTGCGTCAAACATTTTTCCAATAATAAACACCTGCCTCATTGCAACGGCCGACAATTGGACAGTCATAAGCTTCATAGCGTAGTGAATATGCTCTCTAAAGAAGACATCCACCATCCATGTACGATGACGAATAAACTCATCTGTCTTATGAGCACGGATGTTGATATGGTTTTGCTGTATTACGCGTTCGCAGGTACAAGGAAGAGCACAAAGTGTTCGACAAGATTGACTCACTGGGCTTGAGTGAGGCTCTCGATCAAAAATTTCATATTCACCTGTTTCTCCTGGTGCGATATCGAAACCACCCAAATCAAAATTCCCTATGAGTTGTGCGGCAAGCTCTCCAATAAGGGCAGCAGGATCACCACCAGCTAATTGTAACAATCCTTGAAAAACATCAGGAATAGCACCTTCTAAAGCACCCAGAACTTGCTCGGTAATTTCGTCGATTGACTGTCCAATAAATTCTGCTGGATCAACAAAAATTTCTGTGAGTGCTGATACTGCTTCGAGGGCCGCGAGAGGATTACTAAAAATAGAGTTGTTAAATATTTCTCTTATTTCTTCAGCAATATCCGGTATCGCAAGTATATCTGCAAGATCGTCTATACTCCCTAGCTGGCCTAGCTCATCAACCAGGCTAATCGCCTCAGCAAGCTCTGGTGGTATAATACCTGATCCTATGTTTCCAATAAGTTTATTGAGGATTTCAGGGTCGTTGAGAGTCTCTTGTATACCATCAGAGCTTGCTGTGGCGATTAGCCTGGTTGATGAGCTAGGCCAGCTAGGGAGTATAGACGATCTTGCAGATA
>JBCDCD010000061.1:0-7247 GCA_039182445.1 Pseudomonadota bacterium
AGGTTCTGACGGAAACGACCTTGCTTCCCTTTGAGCATGTCGGACAATGATTTCAATGGACGCTTATTCGCGCCAGTGATCACACGGCCACGACGACCATTATCGAACAACGCATCAACAGATTCCTGCAACATACGCTTTTCGTTACGCACAATAATATCTGGCGCTTTGAGTTCCATTAAACGCTTCAGACGATTGTTACGGTTGATCACACGACGGTATAGGTCGTTCAAGTCAGATGTTGCGAAACGACCGCCATCCAAAGGCACCAACGGACGCAATTCCGGTGGAAGCACCGGCACAACATCCATGATCATCCATTCAGGACGTGTTCCGGATGAGATGAACGCCTCAAGCAATTTCAAACGCTTGACGAGTTTCTTACGCTTGGCTTCAGAGCCTGTTTCACGAAGATCTTCTTCAACATCAACGAGTTCTTCTTCTAGATCAATCGCCATCAAGATTTCACGGATCGCTTCGGCACCAATACCGGCACGGAAGTTTTCTTCACCATATTCATCTTGTGCGTCGAGATATTCTTCTTCGGTCAAGATTTGTTTTGGCTTGAGCGGTGTCATGCCTGGCTCGATCACAATGTAAGCTTCGAAATAAAGGACTTTTTCGAGGCTCTTCAGTGTCATATCGGTCATCAATCCAATACGGGACGGTAGGGATTTCAAGAACCAGATATGCGCAACAGGAGAGGCAAGCTCAATATGACCCATGCGTTCACGACGGACTTTTGTGAGGGTGACTTCAACACCACATTTTTCACAAATAATCCCTTTGTACTTCATGCGCTTATATTTACCGCAGAGACATTCATAGTCTTTCACCGGGCCGAAGATACGCGCACAGAACAAACCGTCTTTTTCAGGTTTGAAAGTACGATAGTTAATCGTTTCCGGTTTTTTCACTTCACCGAAAGACCAGCTCATGATTTGTTCCGGCGACGCGAGCGCGATGCGGATTGAATCAAAGCTTTGTGGGCCTTGTGGTGTCCCAAAGAGGTTCATTAGTTCATTCATTTTTTACCGTCCTTTTAAAAATCGAATTCTTTATCTTTTTACTTTATATGAGATAGTGCCATCTTCGTTGTACGAAGCTTTAATGTGATCACAATATCCAGCATTACTATTTTCTGCCAAACACTGTATTTTTGCTCTAGACTCAGCTTCTTCAAGTGTAAGGGTGCTTGGATCAATAGGCTCCCCTGCCTTATAAGTTGTCTGCTTAACTACCGTTCCTTGCTCTTCAAAAGCTTTAATTCTAGCATCATAAGCCTGAATTTTTTGCTCTGCAGCACTAGGCCCACTTGATTGGCAAGCAGAAACTAAAGGGAAAGTAATCAGTACTAAAAATGCTGATAATAATTTCATCCTACTTATTCCCTGACTGTTTCATGTCCACGTTCAGACCGAGGGCTTTCAATTCCTTGGTCAACACGTTAAAGGATTCAGGCACACCGATTTCGAAGGTGTCTTCACCGCGAACAATCGATTCATAAACTTTCGAACGCCCCGCCACGTCATCTGACTTGATCGTCAACATTTCTTGTAGCGTGTACGCCGCGCCGTAAGCCTGAAGCGCCCAACATTCCATTTCCCCGAAACGCTGACCACCAAATTGAGCCTTACCACCTAATGGTTGTTGCGTCACAAGCGAGTATGGACCAATCGAACGGGCGTGAATCTTATCATCGACCAAGTGATGGAGTTTCAACATGTAGATAATACCGACAGTAACCGGACGGTGGAATTTCTCCCCTGTGCGACCATCAATCAATGTCATCTGACCTGTTGTTTCCAAACCAGCCTTTTCAAGAAGCACATCAATGTCCGCCTCGACCGCGCCGTCAAAGACAGGCGTTGCCATCGGCACACCGCCGCGCAAGTTACCCGCCATTTCGACAACTTCATTATCATCCAGCTTCGAGACTTTTTCTTTCATCTCGCTTTCGCCATAGGCAGCATCAAGCTTCACTTTCAGCTCTTTGATCTCGCCTGCAGATGGGTTTTTCGGATCGTTAAACGCATCCAACGCTTCACCGATCTGACGACCCAAGTTCGCGGATGCCCAACCAAGATGCGTTTCCAAGATCTGACCCACGTTCATACGTGATGGAACCCCAAGCGGGTTCAACACGATATCAACCGGTGTGCCGTCTTCGGTATAAGGCATGTCTTCGGCAGGCATGATGCGTGACACCACCCCTTTGTTACCGTGACGACCCGCCATTTTATCACCTGGCTGCATTTTGCGTTTGATCGCAACAAAGACTTTAACCATCTTCATCACGCCTGGCATTAATTCGTCACCGCGCTGAAGTTTTTCAACTTTGTTTTCGAAACGCTCTTTAATGTCGTCAACAGCATTATCAACTGTTTTTGACATGGCTTCGATTTCTTCCATGCGTTTTTCGTTCTCAATAACGATCTGACGCCAGAAACCACGTTTCATGTCACCAAGATTTGCTTTTGTCAGCTTGTCACCTTTTTTCAGACCACCGTCTTTGAAGGCTTTGGCAACGGTTTGACCTTGAAGCAATTCTTCCAAGCGACCATAGAAACCATCTTCCAAGATACGACGCTCATCATCGCGGTCTTTTGCAAGACGTTCGATTTCTTCGCGTTCAATCGCCATCGCACGTGAATCTTTATCAATACCGCGACGGTTAAAGACGCGCACATCAACAATTGTACCCACGGCACCCGATGGAAGACGCAAGGATGTGTCTTTTACATCAGCCGCTTTTTCACCAAAGATCGCACGAAGAAGTTTTTCTTCCGGTGTCATTGGGCTTTCACCTTTTGGTGTTACCTTACCGACAAGAATGTCACCAGGACCGACTTCGGCACCAATGTGAACAATACCGGATTCATCAAGATGCTTGAGGGCTTCTTCACCGACGTTTGGAATATCACGCGTGATTTCTTCGGTACCAAGCTTGGTATCACGCGCCATCACTTCATATTCTTCAATATGGATCGATGTATAAACATCGTCACGCACGATGCGCTCAGAAAGAAGAATGGAGTCCTCAAAGTTGTAACCATTCCAAGGCATAAACGCGACAAGCACGTTACGACCCAAGGCCAATTCACCCATGTTCGTTGAAGGACCATCGGCAATAATATCACCGGCCTTCACTTCATCACCGACTTTCACGAGTGGCTTTTGAAGCATACAGGTTGATTGGTTGGAGCGTTGGAATTTTGACATCTTATAGATATCAACCACCGCTTCATCAGCGCTTAGCTCTTCCGTTGCACGGATAACGATACGATTGGCATCAATCTGCACAACCTTACCGGAACGACGCGCGGTCACCGCCGCGCCTGAGTCACGAGCAACGGTTGCTTCCATACCAGTTCCAACAAGCGGGGCTTCCGCTTTGAGGAGAGGCACAGCCTGACGCATCATGTTCGAACCCATCAACGCACGGTTCGCATCATCGTTTTCCAAGAAAGGAATAAGTGACGCCGCAACCGACACAATTTGTTTCGGACTCACATCCATGAATTCAATTTGATCGTCTTGTGCCATCAAGTTTTCACCGCCCTTACGACAGGAAACGAGATCGGCTTCAAAACCACCTTTGTCATTCAGTTTTGAGTTTGCCTGCGCGACCGTATATTTTGCCTCTTCCATTGCAGACATGTAGATCACTTCGTCCGTGACTTTACCGTTTTCAACGCGGCGATACGGGCTTTCGATGAAACCGTATTTATTCACGCGGGCAAAAGTCGATAGCGAGTTAATCAAACCAATGTTCGGTCCTTCCGGTGTTTCAATCGGACAGATACGACCATAGTGCGTTGGGTGCACGTCGCGGACTTCAAAGCCAGCGCGTTCACGTGTCAAACCACCTGGACCCAAGGCTGATAGACGACGCTTGTGCGTGATCTCAGATAGTGGGTTTGTTTGGTCCATAAACTGTGACAATTGGGATGAGCCAAAGAACTCACGCACCGCAGCCGCAGCTGGCTTCGCGTTGATCAAATCATGTGGCATATAAGTGTCAATCTCTACAGAAGACATACGCTCACGGATCGCGCGTTCCATACGCAACAAGCCAACACGGATTTGGTTTTCCATCAATTCACCCACAGAGCGAACACGACGGTTCCCAAGGTTATCAATATCATCGACTTCGCCTTTACCGTCTTTCAGACCGTGCAAGTATTGAAGCATCGCGATGATGTCAGCTTTTGTGAGAACATGAAGATCTTCATCTGTCTCCAGATCAAGACGTGTGTTCATTTTGTTACGACCAACGTCTGACAAATCATAACGTTCCGCATCGAAGAACAATGAATTAAAGAGTGCTTCGGCACTTTCCACTGTTGGGGGTTCACCCGGACGCATTACGCGGTAAATATCAATCAACGCTTCTTCACGTGTTTCACATTTATCAACTTGTAATGTGTTACGCACGTAAGGACCAACATTCACATGGTCGATGGACAAGATCGGCAATGATTTAATCGTCAGATCATCCAATTCCGCCAAATCTTCAGCGGTGATTTCATGACCGGCTTCAAAATAAACCTGACCGGTGCCTCCATCGAAAATATCTTCAGCGATGTAAGAGCCAACAAGTTGCTCATCCTGCACCACAATGTCTTTAAGACCATCTTCAGCCAGTTTGCGGCCTTTGCGTGGTGTGATTTTCTCACCCGCTTCAACCAAAACCTTACCAGAAGCAGCATCGACGAGGTCATAACCAAGTTTCACGCCGCGGAATTTCTCCGCATCAAATTCAGTTTTCCAGCCTTTATCTGTGTTGTGGTAAAGAACGGTGTCATAGAATGTTGAGAGAATTTCTTCATTGGTCATACCTTGAACCAATAATGGATCAATTTCTTTACCCGCCTCTTCTGCTTCTTTACGCGCCGCTTCGGTTGATTTTGAATCAAGCGCACGCATGAAGGTTGTCACTGGTAATTTACGACGACGGTCGATACGTGTGTACATTAAGTCTTTCGCATCGAATTCGAAGTCCAACCAAGAACCACGGTATGGAATAACACGTGTTGAAAATAGATACTTACCAGAGACATGAGTCTTACCCCCATCGTGATCGAAGAACACACCCGGTGAGCGGTGCATTTGTGAAACAATGACACGCTCTGTTCCGTTTACTACAAATGTTCCGTTATCAGTCATCAATGGCATGTCGACCATGTAAACATCTTGCTCTTTAATGTCGCGGATAGAGCGAAGACCTGTATCTTCATCAACATCAAAGACAGACAGACGCAATGTCACACGCAATGGCGCAGAGTAAGTCATACCGCGTGTTTGACATTCTTCAACATCATATTTTGGCTGTTCGAGTTCGTAAGAAACATAGTCAATTTCAGCTTTGTCAGAAAAATCCTTAATCGGGAACACTTCGGTCAGCACTTTGTGCAAACCTTGCATCAAACGATCAGCAACAGGAATACCCGCTTGCAAGAATTGTTCGTAAGAATCGCGCTGCACCTCAATAAGGTTTGGCATTTGTGCCACTTCGCGGATTTTACCAAAGGAACGACGCACACGACGCTTCCCTGTGTAACTATCAATATCGTTGGCAACACCGGTGTGACCACGTGTCACATCTTTTGCTGCGCCTAAGATTTTTCCTGATTTTTTTGCTTGTTTTGCCATGCGTGCTCTCACTTATCCTTAACGTTAAGGTTTTTCTAAATAGTTATGCCTGCGTGATTGCCCACGCGGCTTAAATAAATCTCAATGGTTTTCGTTTTTTAATAACACCTAAAACGACCAAAAGTGGCGAGCTATTATGCGGGTGCTTTCCTCAATAAAAAAACTGGCGAAAAGCATAAAAAGGCGATGGGACAATAGCCCTCGCCTTAAAATTTGTCTGTTATGTAGCGAATAATGAATTCAATGTCTAGTCCAAAGTAATAAAAAAGTTAAAATCTTAAATTGGGAAGGATTTCCGCCCTTCCCAACATAATAATGATTAAAACGATTATTACTTCAGCTCGACAGTCGCGCCTGCTTCTTCAAGCTTCTTCTTCATTTCTTCGGCTTCTTCCTTCTTCACGCCTTCTTTAAGATCTTTTGGCGCGCCTTCAACCATTTCTTTGGCTTCTTTAAGACCGAGGCCTGTAATACCGCGAACTTATTTAATCACAGCTATTTTGTTACCACCCGCAGCAGCAAGAACGACAGTAAACTCGTCTTTCTCTTCAGCAGCACCGGCATCACCAGCACCACCCGCAGCAGCAACAGCAACTGGAGCAGCAGCGGCAGCAGTTACGCCCCACTTCTCTTCCAATGCTTTTGAAAGCTCAGCAGCTTCCAACACTGTTAGTTCTGATAGTTGTTCAACAATTTTTTCAATATCTGCAGCCATTTTTCTCTCCTTATAAATTAAATGAATAGATATAAAATTAAAAACTTTTTACTTTCAACGTAGTTTGATGCCCAATTCAGGGAACTTCGCCGCCAGTTCTTCCTGTATTTTTCTTCCTTCTTCACTATCTGGATTAATAGTTCTTTCTTCTAGTCTTTCGGGCTTTTGCCTTCCTGTATTCATGTGCTTCATTACTGAAGCCGCTTTTGCTAACTGATGACGCCCCGATCTGTCTCTATGTTTTGAGAAAATTCCTTTTCCTGTTTCGCTAATCCTGGCCATATAAAATTCTTACTCAGCCTTTTCGCTGTAAGCCTTTGTTACGCCGACAAGCTCACGCGCTGGCGCGGCCGTAACAGAAGCAATTTTCTGGGCTGGCGCCTGAAGCAAACCAACAATTTTCGAGCGGAGCTCGTCGAGACTTGGCAAGCTCGCCAATTGCTTAATGCCTGCTTCGTCCAAAATCATATCGCCGTAAACACCGCCCAAAATAACAAGCTTGTCATTTTTCTTGGCGAAGTCATTAGCAACTTTGGCCGCCGCAACAGGATCTTTCGCTGTTGCCATCCCAACAGGACCGGCAAACATATCAGCGATTTTTTCAGCTGTTGTGCCTTCCGCCGCGATTTTCGCCAGCGTGTTCTTCACCACTTTAAACCCGACTTCGTTTTTACGCATTTCTAAACGAAGATCAGTGATGCTTGCCGCATCCAAACCAGTGTTATGTGTCAGAAGAACGATTTCGCTCTCTTCCATACGTGATTTCAGATCGGCAATCTCTTCTTGTTTTCTTTCGCGGGTCATTCCCATTTTTCTATTTCCTTTTTCTAAAAAGAAAGGCGACCTCTTCTCTGAGATCGCCTATCCAAAAACCTAG
>JBCDCD010000062.1:0-7196 GCA_039182445.1 Pseudomonadota bacterium
CCGTAAATTGTTTGTGTGTAAACAAGTGCCAAAAGAATACAGGCAACAAATATTTTATCAGAGATTGGATCAAGAAAGGTGCCGACGGCGCTTTGGATGTTCCATTTACGGGCTAGATACCCATCAAAGAAATCAGTCAGGCTGGCAAAAACATAAAGCCCAAAAGCGATCCATAAAGCCGACGCCGTATCACTGAGAATAAGCACAATTAGAACCGGCAGAATCAAAATCCGCGCAAAAGTGAGGATATTGGGAATATGTTTCATATCCTGACTTTTAACAAATTCTAATGGGAATAGATAGAGTTAAGCGCTCGCGGTGGCTTGGCTTTCCTGTGGATCACGCATCACGTATCCACGGCCCCAAACAGTCTCAATGTGGCTTTCACCGTCATTCATATTTTCAATCTTCTTGCGAAGCTTGCAAATGAAAACATCAATGATTTTGACCTCGGGCTCGTCCATACCGCCATAAAGATGGTTGAGGAACATTTCCTTGGTCAGTGTCGTGCCTTTGCGCAAAGAGAGTAATTCAATGATACCGTATTCTTTTCCGGTGAGATGAAGCGGCTTGCCGTCGACTTCCACGGTACGGCTATCCAAATTCACCACAACATTGCCTGTGACAATCGTGCTTTGTGAGTGACCTTGAGAACGACGCACAATCGCTTGAATACGTGCCATCAACTCGCGCTTATCAAATGGCTTGGTGAGATAATCATCCGCACCGAACCCAAGACCTTTAATCTTATTGTCGAGTTCGGTCAGACCAGAGAGAATCAAAATTGGCGTATCGACCTTAGAGGCGCGGAATGTTTTTAATACATCATACCCGTCCATGTCCGGTAACATCAGATCAAGAATAATAATATCGTAATCATAGAGCTTCCCGATCTCCAGGCCATCCTCGCCCAGATCTGTCGTATCCACGACATATCCCTCGGATTTGAGCATCAACTCAATACTTTTTGCGGTGGAACTATCGTCCTCAACCAATAAAACGCGCATTTCTTGCTTCTCCCGTTAAATTTGTAGAAATTAACTATTATTAATAAAGGTTAACACAATTTCAAAAAGTTAACAAATAAGATATTAACTTTTGTGAGAATCATATTGAAGGTACAATAGTGTTATGGATCGCCTCGCCGAAAAAGCCCTTGCCAGCATAAAACCGATACAAGATCACGAGATTTATGGTCGTGTGACTAAAGTATTGGGATTATTGGTAGAAATTGCCGGATTTGGGGAAAATCTACATATTGGTTCCGTTGTTCATCTTCAGCCAAAACCTGATATTGATGTTCCCTGTGAAGTGGTTGGCTTTAAAGATGAAAGAGCCCTTTTGATGCCTTTTGGTACGCTCGAAGGGGTCGGTTTGGGTTGCCGGGCTGTGATTCAAGATAAAGACGCTTTTATCCGCCCCTCTGATCGTTGGTTAGGACGTGTTATCAATGCCTTAGCCGAACCGATTGATAATAAAGGTCCGTTAATTAATGGCGCGGAGGAGATTCCGCTACGCAACGTGCCGCCGCCGCCGCATTCACGCCAGAGAATAGGCGAAAAGCTTGATTTAGGCGTGCGCGCGGTGAACTCTTTTCTGTCTACCTGTAATGGTCAGCGGATGGGTATTTTTTCCGGCTCTGGCGTTGGTAAATCGGTCGTTCTGTCGATGATGGCGCGTTATACCGAAGCCGATGTGTCCGTTATTGGTCTGGTCGGCGAGCGGGGTCGCGAAGTGCAGGAATTCTTGGAAGATGATTTGGGTGAATTAGGGCTCGCGCGATCCGTCGTTGTTGTGGCGACGGGAGATGAGCCAGCTTTAATGCGTCGCCAAGCGGCTTATGTCACTCTGGCAACCGCAGAATATTTCCGCAAACAAGGCAAGAAAGTTTTATGCTTGATGGATTCGGTCACGCGTTTTGCGATGGCGCAACGCGAAATTGGTTTATCGGCAGGGGAGCCACCGACCTCTAAAGGCTACCCACCCACAACATTTGGTGAATTACCGCGTCTGTTAGAGCGCGCTGGACCAGGTGCACCGGGAGAAGGATCAATTACAGGGATATTCTCTGTGCTAGTCGAAGGGGATGATTATAACGAGCCGATTTCCGATGCCGTGCGCGGTATTATTGACGGTCATATCGTCATGGAACGCAAAATTGCCGATCGCGGACGCTATCCGGCGATCAATGTTTTGAAATCCGTTTCGCGGATGATGCCGAAATGTTTAACCGAAGAACAAAATGCGTTGGTCACCAAGGCCAAAAAACTCATTAGTCGTTACGAAGATATGGAAGAGCTGATTAAATTGGGGGCGTATCGTCGGGGGAGTGATCCAGAAGTTGATGAGGCCATTCTTCGCTATCCGCATCTCGAAGATTTTTTGGGACAGGATAAAGATGAAAGCACCACCATCGAAGAAACCTTTGAAATGCTCGCTAGCTGTTTGGGGATGCCGTATCAACGACAGGATGCTGAGTGATGGCAGATCTTGAAGGTCTTATTCGTTTACGGCGTCACGCGGTAGAAGAAAAACAAAAAATTCTTGCGGAAATTTTTCGTGAAGTCGAAGAACTTGAACGCCAAAAAAAAGATCTTCTTGAGCGGCTCAAAAAAGAACGTGAAGCGCTCGATCAAATAGAGGCGATTGAAACCCGTGCCTATTATGGCCGTTTTGAGGGGGTGATCCGTGAGAATATTGAAAAAATTAACAATGATTTGGCTCAATTAGAAACACGCCTTAACTTAGCACAAGAAGAGGTGCGCAGCGCTTTTGCGGATATGAAGCGTGTTGAGATTGTACATCGCCGTCGTCAGGAAGAAGAGGCGCAAGAAATAAAAAGGCGTGAAGAAAATGAACTGGATGAAATTGGTATTGATGGCTTTCGCCGTAAAGAGGAATTTTAAATCTGCGTTGTATAAGACGCTTTTTCTTCGTCAACTTTCACCCAATTATCCAATGACCCTTGAAAGTTCAAATCTCCTGAAAGATTTGTTTGTTCTAACGCGCTGCTATAGGCTTGACGCATCGTTTGCTGCATTGGATCGCTAAAAGATTGTTTGGTACGCAATACCAAATCCAATCTCTGGTCTTTTAAAAATCCATCAAGCTGCACATCCCCCATATTGGACAGTGACAAATCAAAAATAAAACGCGTATGTCCTTGGTTTTCGTCCTGATCGTTTTCCTGATTAAAATTTTCTTGACGGGTATAAAGCGTAATGCGATGAATTTCACCTTCCCAAAACATCGGCAAGGGCACGGCACGCCAATCTCCTGAAGCAACAGGCTCTGCCCCCGCGCGGGCACCATCCCCCAGAGTGAGGCGGCTGAGGATATTGTCTCTGCCAGCCTGCCGGATGAGGTCTATTTTCTGATTGCCCAAAAGACTGGCAAGATCCCCGGATTTTACAGCAGCAATAAAGGACATGGCGGCCGCCGTTAATTGTGTGGGATTGCTCGCGCTGGGTAAGCTACGGGTTAAAGAGGCGGCGGCTTGCGGATTCATTTGCTGTAAAAGTAGATTTAGCTCATCCAAAGCAGGCCATTGAAAGCCGCGTAACAAAGGACTGGTTTGAATAGCCTGTGCGGCGGCGGGGGCAACAGGTAGGCTCCCACGCTGTAAAATCTGCAGCTGTGATCCAAGCTGTAAATTTTCTCCCTTAATTTGTCCGATAAAAAATTGTGGTGTTGCCGATCCAGGTAATTGTATCGAAATAAGAGGAAGACCACGCGGCGTGAAGCCAGCCACTTGCGCCGGAATGGTGACGGCATTCGCCGCATTTGTAATGGGTGGTAAAACAGGCTGTTGTAAAACTGTATTCGGGCTACTTGTTTGTGGTGTAGCATTTGTGACAACCGGGGCAGGCGGGTTTACCGATAAAATTTGTACTTCTAACTTTGGTGCATTAATCACTTGCGGTATTTGCGGTGCGGCAGGATCAAAAACAACAGGCTGTAAGCTCACGGTTTGATTCACGGCTTGCGTCGGTGCTGGCTGTGCCGTTTGAGCTTGCGTTGTTGTGCCAATAATCTGCTGTAAGGCATTATTAATCTGTTGTGGTGGCAATTGTTGGCTCGTCGTAATAATCTGCGTATTCGGTAATATAGGGGCTAAATTGCTCACGGTATTTTGTGGCGCTGGGGGTAGCGAAATAATCGTCGGTGTATTAATGACATTTGTAAAATTTACCTGTGGCGCGTTTGGAACAAAGACCCCCGTGATATTGGGGATAGGGGTAGGTACAGTATTATTAATCACAACACTTGGGTTATTCTGCGTTATAGTCGGAAGAAGATTATTAATCACATTTTGTAATTGAACCGCTTGCGATGGCGGCAGGGATTGTAATGTTTGCGCGATAATATTCTGCGCTTGTTGCGGTGTTGCAGATAATAGACGCACAATTGTTTCTGGGCGAACAGCTTGCGGCGCTTGCTTTAATATCTTGGAAATTTGGGCGGCAATTTCTTCTGTGACGGCTGTTGTTAACTTTGCAATGGTGCGCGGTAAATTTTCTGTGATTGGCGCAGACCGTGCGGCCTGTAAGGCATTTTCCGCCCGTGTAACCGCTTGATTGGTTTGAGGGGCTGGGCCCTGCTGCGGTGAGGGCGAAGCGCGATCGTTAGATATAGTGGGTGGTGTCAGAAAGTTTGATGGCGCTGGCCTATTATCACCGCGCGAATTGTTTGCTTGCTGGCCGCTATTATTTTGTGATTGCTGCGCTGGTGCTTCAACAATGACACGCACGCCGCGTGGTGGTCGTCCTGCAGGCACTTCCAGAGTCACACGATCCCCGGCGCGTACATTTTGTGTATTGGCGCGAACTTCGACTTCACCTTCTGCTGTTTGAATTTGTACGGAGTTCTGTTGCGTATTGACTTGTGTGACTTGTCCTTCAAGTCGTAACGCACGCGCAGATTGTGGCAAGTTGTTGGGGATTTGAATGATTTGTAAAAGCTGCGCCGCGCCGCGGTTATTGTTCCCGCCCAAATTGAGACCAACTTTTCCTGTGACATTGCTCATGGCTCTTATTATGCCACAAAGAGGTTAAAAACCTCACAAATTGTTACCCAAACAGCTTTTTTTGAAAGTTTCTATCACTCAAAGCGAAGAATATATGGCCTGTAACCCAGCAACAGAGAACAAAAGTGAGCACCCAATCTTGGCTAAGGATTGCGTTATAAAGTAAGGGTGGGGCAGCGGACAAAAATAAAACAGAGGCGCAAGCCAAAGGGTATCGACTATAGAACCCTTTTTTTTGATTTATCTTGTTACCTTGTAACAACAAAAACGAGGCAATAAAGACGGGCATTAGGCCAAAAGCATGTGCCCAAAACGCTTCTTGCGTATAACCACTAATAAGCAGACAGAAATTGCCAAGAAAAATAATCAGCGCATTAACTTTTGTGGCGCCGTCTGGAAAATGCCGAATAAAATTAATGCCAATGGCGGATAGAATAAGTGAAAATCCTGCGAGGCTTTGCCACGCTGATGGATCAAGTGCTTGTAATGTTTTTATAGTGGGCAGTAACTGCGCATCACTCGTCAAGCCACCATTAATCATGAGTGTGATGTTACCGATTAAGTAACTATTACCCGAGATATATTCGAAAGGCCAGTTTTTGAAATTTTTGATCACGCGCTAGCGGATTTTTTAGCGCGTTCAGCCATCTCACGAATAACGATCTTGGCAATCTGCTCTACATCTTCGGCGGCTTCGGAAGTGGGGGAGCGCGTTAAAATCGGTGATTGATGACGGATTGAATCTTTCACTTTTTTGTCATGACGCACCATGCCAATGAGCGGCGGTTTTAAGCGTAAGAAATTTTCACATGCTTTTAAAAGCGTCTTATATGTTTTCTCGCCTTCGGTTTCACTCGTAGCTTGATTAACAATCACACCGACATTCTTGGACATGCCGACGGCACTACCTAGTTTAATAAACGCATAAGCATCGGTGAGGGAGGTTGGCTCATCAGTGGTCACCAAAAGAGTCCGTGTCGCAGAAGCAGAGAGCATACGCACGGTACGATCGACACCAGCCCCTAAATCAAGCAAGACAATGTCATATTGATCCGCGACATCAAGCAATTGATCGCGCAACATCGTCAAACGTTGTGACGGTAGAGCAGAAAGAGAGGCTTGTCCTGAACGACCGGCAATAATATCAAACCCACCATCTTCATAAGGCTGTATCACTTTATCAATAGAGAGACGCCCGCGGATCACATCATTCAGATCCCGTTTGGGCATCAACCCTAATTGTACATCAATATTGGCGAGGCCTAAATCACCATCAAAAAGCAAAACTTTTTTACCGGCTTTGGCCATGGCGTGTGCCAGCGTAATCGAGAACCATGTCTTGCCAACGCCGCCTTTACCACTGGCGATCGCAATAATATTTTTACCGCGCTTGATCTTCGGTTGCGCGGGCTTTTGCATTGCTGTCTTTTGGGCGGTTGACTCTGACATGAATTATCCTGTGCCAGTCGAATTGACTGTCTGTTGCATTTTGCCGCTTTCCGCGCGTGGCATCAAGAGCTGAGTTAATCTTTTTGGGCTACACTGGGATAAGCCATCAGCCACACGCGCCGTGGCGCTGAGGTCGGTAAAGGCTAAGCCACCATGATAAGCCGCGGATAACAGGCTGCCTAAGCGGCGGGCGACATCAACGCGACTGGGCAGCAAGTAACGCGCGCCAATGGTTGAGAATATTTGCGCGACTTCCCCTGATTCATCGGATTGTATGCCGGCCGGCATGACGAGTACCGGATCAATTTCAGTGGCACCAATCAATTTTGCCAAAGATTTCACCGCTTGCGGATCGAACGGATTGGTTGCGGCAGTATCAATAATAATTTGATCAACGGTGCCATTCTTTAGCAGCGCTTCTTTTAATTCTGTTGCGGTGCTGGCGATTTCCAAATCGACATCCATCAATTTGGTGAAAGCTTCGAGCTGTTCGCGTCCGCCGGCGCGTTCTGTGTCGGTGGTAATAACAGCAACATCCAGTCCGTTCATCGCGGAGCGTGCGGCCAGTTTTGCTGCCGCGAGTGTTTTTCCTGTACCGGGTGGTCCAATCATCATGAGTGGCGTCTTGCTCGGTGCTGTTGGTAAAGGCGAGAACTTAAACAGGCTTTCTAAAGCCCCTAACAAAGCAGGGCGCGGTTCTTGCGCATCCATGACGGCGGCG
>JBCDCD010000063.1:0-7118 GCA_039182445.1 Pseudomonadota bacterium
AAAAATGGTGGCGGTACAGAGATTTGAACTCCGGACACAAGGATTATGATTCCTCTGCTCTAACCACTGAGCTATACCGCCACACGCTCTCAAGAAATCTGCATCTTTATGGTTATTTTCTGGTGAAATGTCAAGAAGTTGATACTGCATTGGCACAAATTGATCTATAAAGGGACATGGATTTTCGAAAAGACATCAATGCCTTACGGGCAATCGCCGTGATTTTGGTCGTTTTGTTCCATTTCTCTCTGTTTGGGGCGGAAGGGGGCTATATCGGGGTCGATGTGTTCTTCGTCATCTCCGGCTTTTTGATGACGGCGATTATTTGCCACAAAATGCCGAATGATTTCTCGCTCATCGGATTTTACGCAGCGCGGTTCCGGCGGATTTTTCCGGCCTTGTTTGTACTATGTGCGGTGCTATTGGGGCTGGGTTGGTTTTTTGTGGCGCCAGCGGATTATGAGAAGCTGGCGCAGCATGCCGCGTCTTCAGTGGGGTTCTTCTCGAATATCGTTTATAAAGATGAGGCGGGATATTTTGACACGCCGTCGCAATTTAAATGGCTTCTCCATACATGGTCGTTGTCGGTGGAGTGGCAATTTTATTTGCTGTATCCATTACTGCTCTCTGTTCTTTATAAGTTTTTGCCACAAAAAGTTTTTGGTTTTTTGATAGGACTGACTGTTTTATCGCTCACAGCGTCTATTTATTTTTCTTACACGAAACCAGAGTTTGCCTTTTTCTATCTTGTCACCCGTATTTGGGAAATGACGGCGGGGGGAATCGTCTGGTTTGTAGCGCAAAAGAAAATCAATCTACCGAAAGTGAAGGCGCGGTATGTTGAGGCTTTAGCTTTATCCATGATTATCGCTGCGGCGTTTATCTTTTCAATGGACACAATGTGGCCCTCGTTCTTTGCGCTCTTGCCTGTCGTTGGGACGATGCTTGTGTTGCTTTATTCTGCGCAAAGTGAGAGTAAGTGGATTGTCTCGAAGCCTGTGCAGGCAATCGGTTTGTGGTCTTATTCGATCTATCTTTGGCACTGGCCGATTGCTGTCGGGCTAGGCTATTGGACACAAGACGCGCCCTTTTGGGCAAAAGCCATTGGTATTGCTCTTTCAATACTTCTCGGGTTTTTGTCGTATCGTTTTATTGAGCAACCATGCAAAAATAAATTCTCACAATTTGATCATAAAAAAGTGGTGATCGGTGCTGTTGTTATTATCGGTGCTTTTATTGCTCTGGGGTCTTTTATCAAAAACCAAGAAGGGTTCCCGAAACGGTTTGAAAATAATGAGAGATTGCAACTTGCACAAAGCGGCGTGCCTGCAAAAAAGAAGAGCAAACATCAATGTGGTTTTTCTCGCGATACAAAAAAGCTCACTATATGTCCTGATGTTGATATGAAAGATATTTCTTACATTGTTATTGGCGATAGTCATGCCGGAAGTATTTATGAAGCGGTGGCGCAAGCGATGCCGGAAAATGCGAAAGGCTATTTGTTCTCGCATCAATGCGCGACGATTTTTGATGCTGAACTGAAATCCAAAGGGCGCAATAACGGCTGTACGGAATTTTATCAGCAAGTTGTCGAATATATTGAGCAAACACCGGACGATACGATATTGATTATATCCAATCGTTACTCGGCTTCAACGGAAGGGCCAAATGAGCGCACCAATACGAAATTTGGAACTGTTTATAATGATGACGCGCTCAATAAAATGAATCCGAAGGAGGCGTATCAGCAAGAGTTGGTAAAAAGTTTATGCCAGTTACAAGATTTGAGAAAAACCTATGCGGTGAAGCCGATACCGGAAATGGGTATCGATGTACCGGCAATGCTATCGCGTCGCGCCATCTTTAATTTGCCGGAACAAGATGTTGCGTATCCGGTGACGACTTATAATGATCGGCATGAAACAGCGATTAAAGCTCTTGAGTCAGCGCAGGATCAATGTGGCTTAGAACTGATTGATCCTGTGCCGGCTTTGTGTGATCAAGATCTCTGTTATGGTTCAAAAGACGGTATGCCCTATTATCGCGATGATGATCATTTGAATGATGCGGGCCGTGAATTGCTTGTGCCGAATTTGAAAGAAGTGCTGAATTAAGCTGCGATTTTTTCTTCACTTTGGCGGCTGTCAATAATCCAGCCACCACCGAGAACGCGATCACCATCATAACAAACAGCGGCTTGGCCGCGGGCGATTCCGTATTGCGGCGTTTCCAAATGAATTTCTGCTTGGCTTTTATCGGTTAGGAATAGTTTTGCAGGTGACGGTTTTGACACCGAGCGCAGTTTGACCATGATATCAAGTCCATCAACCGGAACATCAGTCAGCCAATTGTTGTCAGCGATCGTAATAATGTCCCGCGCGAGCGCTTCTTTTGGGCCGACCACGACCTTGTTTTCATTCGCATCAACCTGCACCACATAAAAAGGCGAGTTGTCATCATTGTGGCCACCACCGATGCCAAGGCCACGGCGTTGGCCGATGGTGTAATGAATGATGCCGTTATGATCGCCCATTTCATTGCCTTGCATGTCAACGATTTTGCCGGGCTTTTCGGCGCGCGGATCAATTTTTTTCACAACACTGGCGTAATCGCCATTGGGAACGAAACAAATATCTTGGGAGTCGGGTTTATTACAGACAAGCAGCCCTAAACGTTCCGCATGTTGACGGGTAATATCTTTGCTCCACCCACCAAGCGGGAAGCGCAAGAAGTCGAGCTGTTCTTGTGTGGTGGCAAAAAGAAAATAGCTTTGATCTTTGCCATCATCATGGGCGCGATGGAGTTCGGCTTTGCCGGTTTCTTCATTGACCGCGCGTTTTATGTAGTGACCTGTCGCCATACAATCAGCGCCAAGGTCGTGCGCGACTTTTAACAGATCGCGAAATTTCACTGTTTGATTACACCGTACGCAGGGGATGGGTGTTTCGCCGCGCATGTAGCTATCGACGAAACCACTCATGACGCTGTCTTTGAAATTATCTTCATAATTCAGCACGTAATGTGGGAAGTTTTTTTCTTCGGCAACGCGTTTGGCATCATAGATATCTTGGCCGGCACAACAGGCGCCTTTGCGTTCCATCGCTTTGCCGTAATCGTAAAGTTGCAGCGTGACGCCGATAACATCATAGCCTTCTTCATGGAGAAGCGCGGCGGTCACGGAGGAATCCACGCCACCCGACATTGCCACCACAACACGGGTCTCCGCGGGTGTTTTGGCAAATCCAAGACTGTTAAGTTCTTGTATCATGCGGGCTTTATAACGGTTTTAGGGCAGAAAAAGCAAGAAAATCTGGCTAAGTGATTGATTTGTTTACCAACCTGTATCCGTTCCGGGGACGGCAACGGTGAGTCCTTCGAGTTCGTCGCTGACAATAATCTGACAACAAAGGCGCGAAGTATCGCGAATATCAAAGGCGAGATCGAGCATATCTTCTTCGTCTTCTGAAATTTCGCCTTCTTCGGGCAAGGTTTGCTCAAAAAACTTTGGTTCGACATAAAGGTGACAGGTGGCGCAAGACAGACCGCCGCCGCAGGTTCCTTCGATGGCTTCGATATTATTGTGTACGGCGACTTCCATCAAAGAAAGGCCGTTCGGGGCGTCGATAACTTTTTCGCTACCGTCTTTTAATTTAAATGTAATCGTTGTCATCTATTTAGAAACTCTTTTGACTAGTTTTGACCAGCTTTCGATAAAGCGATCAATATCGTCGGGTGTTGTATTCCATCCAAGCGATAAGCGCAAGGCACATTTGGCTTCCTCTTCGCTTACACCCATCGCCATGAGAACGGCAGAAGGTTTAAACGTGCCGCTGGAGCAGGCGGAACCACTGCTCACAGCAATACCATCTAAGTCCAAAGCCATGAGTTGCGTTTGGGCTTCACAGCTCGGTAAACCAACATTGGTTGTGTTATGAATGCGGGGTGTATTTTCACCATATATGATGGCGCTGCCAGTAATTTCTTTTATCTTTGTCTCAAGATCATCACGCATTTTTTGAATGCGCGTTTGATAATCACTCATTTCTTTTAAAGCAATCTCAGCGGCCAAACCCATGCCGGCGATCCCAGCAGTATTGTGCGTTCCTGCGCGGCAGTTTTTTTCTTGTCCGCCACCGCGCATAAATTTTGGTGCGTCTAATCCTTTGCGTAATATCAATGCACCGACACCTTGCGGGCCAGCGAATTTATGTGCCGATAAACTTATGGCATCAACATCTAGTTTATCAAGAGAGATGTCCATGCGCCCTGCAGCTTGTACAACTTCTGTATGGAAGAGTGCGTCGTGCTCATGCGCAAGAGCTGCCATTTCTTCAATTGGTTGAATGACTCCAGTTTCGCTATTCACCAACATCACGGAAACGAGTTCGGGCTTTTCGGATTGAAGTTTTTCTTTGTAAATTTTTAAATCAACAACACCATCTTTCGTGACAGGAAGATGGATGGCATCTGGCAAGGAATCAATCACGGCTGGATGTTCAATCGCGGAGATAAGTGTTTTTTTATCGCGGTAGTGAGAGAGCATCGCGTTGGTGGCTTCGGTTGCGCCGCTGGTAAAAATGACCTGATCTGGATCAACACCGCAAAGTGTTGCCACTTGCATACGCGCATCCTCAACATATTTGCGCGCGGCACGGCCATGGCCGTGCACGGAAGAGGCGTTGCCCACTTCGCCCATAACTTGAGTCACAAGGTCAATGACCTCGGGCCGGATGGGCGCTGTGGCGTTATAATCAAGATATGTTTTCGTCATAACAGCGCACTATAGCCTTATATCCACAATGAAATCAATGAGTTATGAGAAATGTTTGGACTTTTTCAAACAACCTCTTTATAAACGACAACAATAAAAAATAAGATTACGAAAAACAGTTTTCGTAGAGAAAACAATTACTAAGGGATAGAAATGCCGGAAATTATTTTCAATGGCCCAGAAGGCCGCCTTGAAGGACGTTACGCACACTCCAAAACACCCGATGCGCCGCTCGCGCTTATTTTACACCCTAATCCCGAACATGGCGGGACAATGAACAATAAAATCACCTATATGATGTTTCAGGCGATGAAACAGCGTGGTTTTTCTGTGTTGCGCTTCAATTTCCGTGGTGTGGGGAATTCCCAAGGGATGTATGACAGTGGTGAAGGAGAGCTGAGTGATGCGGCTTCTGCGTTGGATTGGATGCAAGAACTGAATAAAAACGCGCCTTATGTCTGGGTCGCTGGCTTTTCTTTTGGTGCTTGGATTGGGATGCAGCTTTTGATGCGCCGTCCTGAGATTGAAGGATTTATCTCTGTTGCGCCGCCAGCCAATCTTTATGATTTCAGCTTTTTAGCCCCATGTCCGTCTAATGGCCTCATCATCCAAGGGGACAAAGATGATATTGTACCGCAAGAGCCGGTTGAGAAGCTGGTTGAAAAGCTTCATCTACAAAAAGGTATTGAGATTGACCACCGTGTTGTTGGTGGTGCTAATCACTTCTTCCATAATAAGACGGATGATTTGATGGCGCATATTCATGATCACATGAATAATGCGCAATTTTCCGGCAATAATATTTCGTCTGAAGCATTAAAAAAAGCTGCTTAGTTCTAAAGTCAATGGGTGCTGAAGTAAAACCGCTTGTGCACGAGGGGGAAACGCAACGGCAGTATGTCCGTGTGCATATGCCGGCTAGAATAACCATTGAAGGCATTGACTATAATGTAACGGATCTGTCTTCTGGTGGTCTCTCTTTTAAAGACTCAGAAAATCGTTTCCGAAAAGGTCAGATTACTGAGTTGTTGCTTGTCTTACCCTTTCCTTCTTTTTCTGTGGATATTGTTTTCAAAGCTGAAATTGATCAAATTATTAGCTCAGAAGATGTAGTAGGCGTCAGTTTTATTGATCCTACGTTTGAACAGCTCTCTATTTTAAATCACGTACTGCGAAGCTTTCTTATTGGTGAGATTGTAGTTAGTGATGGCCTGCTTTACGCGGTTTCAAATGTAGATTTTGCAAAATGATTTGCATTTTGCAAATATTTTGAAAACGCCGCGTGGCTCTATTTTACTTGCCCTCCCCGGCCAAAAAATCTCTGATTTTTTGGCCTATTCTTTTTTACAAAACGCATTAGTCGTTTTGTAAAAAAGGGGAGTGTAATTTTTTTATAAAAAAAATTGCAATTATTAATGCCACTAAACTGAGTAGTTATGTTGATGTCTAATAGATAGGAAATCTCTTAATTGTAAAAGAGTATTTCCATCAAGGTAGCTTTGGCCGCAACCAAATTGTCTTAGTCCCCATCCATTATCGAATTCTGAAACTCCACGAACACCACCGAGAGAAAAAATTTCTGTTGATGGTGTTGTTGAGGTTCCTTTTGATATAAAGTCCTCAAAGTAATCATTATTTAGTAGTGAGCGAATATTTCCTGTCTCATTCATAGTTATTGCTAAGAAATACCATGTATTTGGTTGCAGAATAACATTATTTAAACTTCTACCTATTTGTTCTGTTCCGTCAGAAATAAACAAATCTAGCTTCTCATCACTTCCTATCCTTAAACGGATTCCTAAGTCAGAACTGACGCGACTATTGCCAAGAATATTCATATTTCCATTTGGTGATGAGTTAGTTAAAAATACAGTCGTCATAAAAAATGGTTTATCAGTTCTATGTGCGTCAGCAATGCAGGTTCCTGTAATATCTTTCAGATCAATTGTGTCATTTCCATCATATGAGTAGTAGGCGTTATATGTGCCTGCAGTTCCTACTAAAAGTGGATCGTCGCTTGAAGCTAAAGCGTTATTCCCAAGAAAAAAATCATAGTCTTCTTGTTGTGCAATGACTGGATTTGATATGAGATTGCTTATAGTTTGTGAGCTACCGTCATTTGAAGCTATTGCAGAAAAATCAACGTCACAATCGCAGTTAGGGATAATGCTTTTTAGGGTTGAGTTAGTTGTTAATGATAGGGGGGATTCTGAGGACATGCCTCTTCCTAGTCGAACAAGCATTTTTATTCTCCTTTACAAAAATTTAAATACATTTCGGGTGTCTATGAATAAATTCCTATCAAAGTATTTAATTAAAGTAAAGGATTTTTTTGAAAAAAGGTTAG
>JBCDCD010000064.1:0-7107 GCA_039182445.1 Pseudomonadota bacterium
AAGTGCATGAAGGACGATGGGTCAATAATAACAGTCTGTTAGCACGTTTAGTAAAAACCGAAACAAATACAATAACTGCCTATGTAGAATCGGATCAGTTAGCCAGAATAGTCGAGGGGAATACTGCCGTTTTTAAGCGCGCCGGCTCTTTATCGGGGATATGTTGTTTACGGCGTATTTATATTGTTCTTTTTATCACTTTCCGCTTTTTCGAAAAAAGAACAGCCTTATATTTATCTGGCGGCAGCCATAAGTCTTTATATCCTGTCCTTTTGTATTTCCACCGTGGTTATGCTTTTATAAGACTATGTCGCGCAACAAGAAAAAACAAAATGTCAAAACGGCGAAGGGGCGTAAAACCTCTTCAACCAAATGGCTCAAACGTCAATTGAATGACCCGTATGTGGCAAAGGCGCAAGAGGATGGCTATCGCGGTCGTGCGGCGTATAAGCTTTTGGAAATTGATGAGAAACTCGAAATCCTACAACCCGACATGATGGTGGTTGATTTGGGCTGCGCGCCGGGTGGCTGGTCACAAGTCGCCGCGCAAAAAGGCTGTAAAGTTGTAGGCTTGGATCTTCTTGAAACCGATCCGATTGAAAATTGCACGTTGATGCAACTTGATTTTATGGATGATGACGCACCGGAAAAACTCATTGCGGCGATGGATGGACAAAAGGCGGATTTGGTGATGTCCGATATGGCACCGAACACGACCGGGCATAAAAATACCGATCATCTCCGCATTATGGCGCTGGTTGAGCTGGCCTATCATTTCGCGCAGGAAGTGCTAAAGCCCGGCGGAACGTTTTTGGCCAAAGTCCGTCAGGGCGGCACACAAAATGAGCTTCTGGCGCAAATGAAAAAGGATTTCGGATCGATTAAGCACATCAAACCCCCTGCCAGCCGCAAGGAATCAAGCGAAACCTACGTCATCGCTCAAAATTTTGGAAAAATAACTTGACATAATAAAATATATTCTATATAGTTTCTGAAATTCGCACACAGGAGAAACGCTATGTCACTGCTTGTTACTTTTACAGATTATAAGTCTGGAGAAGAGATTGATATTGATGCTCAAAAAGTTGTTGCTGTCAGCCATTACACAGACACACACACTTTAGAACAAATTGACCAATGGCAAAAGTCTAGTGACCCCAGAAAAGAAGAGCGTTTAACTGAATTACGCTCTAAATTTCATGAAACAGGATCAAAATTACACTTAACGGCTCCTATCAACCAAACTAATAGAAACCCTCACAAGAGTGTGGTTACGGTAAGAGAAACAAAAGCAGAAGTAAATTCTCGTATCGAAGGTGCGGTTATTAGACGTGAAGTTGAACTACGAAGAGCTTTAAAGGCAAGCGGACTACACGCTTAAATTTCTTATGCTTTTAAACAATAGAATCTGACCAGATTATCGGCACAGAATTGGATAACTGAGGAGGACGGGTGACGGTAGATTTTATTTAAACCAATAAACTCACCGCAATCGCCCACATCGTGATTCCGATAAGGATATCAAGTACTTGCCACGCGCGGGGTCGTTCAAATAAGGGTGAGAGCATCCGTGCCCCATAGCCAAGCGCAAAAAACCAAAGACAACTCGCCAGCATCGCTCCCGCGCCGAAGTAATATTTCCCAATCTCGCCATAAGAGGCGCTCAGCCCGCCAATTAAAATAACCGTATCCAGATAGACATGCGGATTAAGCACGCTGATACCCAGAATGATCAACACCACTTCTTTGGCGCTGCCTTCCTTGATCATACCTTTGGCATTTTCGTTGGACATATCCTGCGGTTTCAATGCGCTGATAAAAGACTTCAAGCCATAGACAAATAAAAATGCCGCGCCGCCCCAGGTGATCCAATCAATCAAAGACGGGTGCTGCTCAATCAAATAGCCAAACCCCAAAACGCCGACGCCAATCAAGAAGACATTGACCGTGATGGCGGTGACACAAGCGGCGAAAATATGATGATTTTTAATGCCCTGGCGTAGGATAAAGGCATTCTGCAAGCCAATGGCAATAATCAACGAGGCGCCAAGCACCATGCCTTTGAGGAAAATTGTAATCATGGAAGTTTAATCGAATGTGTTTACAACAGGGGCAGGCAATGTACCCGTAATTTCTTTATCAGATGTCAAAACGGCATAACCAACTGCTAAGCCAGCGACAGCTGCAGTAAAATTTACAATAAATTGTTGCCTAGTAATTGCCATAAGGAAAACATGCGATTTTTGGCGGATTTTGTCAAGCAACGCATAAATATGTTTACTTTTATACCAAAATCCGTATAAATGCCGTGCAAACCGACGAAAAAAGTGAGTTTGCCATGCCCAAAAGTTCTTCCGATAAAATCATTCAAGAAGCGTTGACGTTCGACGATGTGTTGCTCGTTCCGGGGGCTTCCAACGTCTTACCCGATGCGGTCGATACCAAAACCCAGCTCACCAAGAATATCGCGCTCAATATTCCGCTTCTCTCTTCGGCGATGGATACGGTCACCGAAGCCGAAATGGCGATTGCGATGGCGCAACATGGTGGGCTTGGCATTATTCATCGCAATATGGATGTTGAGGTCCAGGCCGATGCCATCCGCCGCGTCAAACGCTATGAATCTGGCATGGTGGTAAATCCGATTACCATTGCGCCCGATGCGACGCTCGCCGAAGCGCTGGAAACCATGCAGCATTACAATATTTCTGGTATTCCGGTGACTGAAGAAAAAAGCGGGAAGCTTGTCGGTATCTTGACCAACCGCGATGTCCGTTTTGCTGATAACCCGGCGCAGCCCGTCAAAGAACTTATGACTGCTGACAATCTTGTGAAGGTTTACAACACCGTTGATCGTGAAGAGGCCAAAAAGCTCCTTCATAAAAACCGCATTGAAAAATTATTGGTTGTCGATGACCAAGAACGCTGCACCGGTTTGGTCACGGTGAAAGATATCGAAAAAGCAAAAGCATTCCCGAATGCGTGTAAAGATGACAAGGATCGTTTGCGTGTCGGTGCGGCGATTGGGACGGGTGAGAAAAATATTGATCGCGCCGAAGCGCTTGCGGAGGCTGAAATTGATGTGATTGTTATTGATACTGCTCACGGGCATTCCCAAGGCGTGCTTGAAATGGTGACACGTATTAAGAAAATGGCGGGCAGCAAAATTGATATTATTGCGGGTAACATTGCCACAGGAGATGCCGCGAAAGCGTTGATTGATGCGGGTGCTGATGCATTAAAGGTCGGGATTGGCCCGGGTTCTATCTGTACCACCCGTGTCGTCGCTGGTGTCGGTGTACCGCAACTAACGGCAATTATGAACGTCGCCGATGTGGCCAATAAAAAGAAAATTCCGGTGATCGCCGATGGCGGTATTAAATATTCCGGTGACTATGCGAAAGCGATCGCGGCGGGCGCAGACTGCGCGATGATGGGAAGTGCCTTTGCGGGCACTGATGAAGCACCGGGTGAAATTATTCTTTATCAAGGGCGTTCTTATAAATCCTATCGCGGCATGGGCTCTGTCGGTGCGATGGTCAAAGGATCAGCGGAACGTTATTTCCAAGGTGGCGTGACCGAAAGCAATAAATTGGTGCCGGAAGGTATCGAAGGACGCGTGCCGTATAAAGGGCCCGTCGGTAATGTCATTCACCAAATGGTCGGCGGCCTAAAAGCCGCCATGGGTTATACCGGATGCGGCACGATTGCCGATATGAAATCAAAAGCAGAATTTGTTCGCATGACTGGCGCAGGCTTCAAAGAAAGTCACGCGCATAATATTACGATTACGCGTGAAGCGCCGAACTATAGAACAGATAGCGATTAATTTTTTGGCTTATTGTTGGTGATGTCACCAATGGCTTCGATCGTATCATTGATACTATCGCTTAGTTTTTCTTCCGGCGTTTTTTGATTCACTTGATACAGCATTACACCTAAAATCCCCACAAGCGCGAGCGCAATAATGGCGAGAAAGAAAGTTTTCGTCCCTGATGATTTGCTCATTGTATTTCCCCATTTCTTCTTTGAAGTCCCGAATTTATCAGATAAATTGCATTTGTCATGCCTTTTTCTGTCCGTCCTGCCACTGAAGCTGATATTCCCGCCCTTGCCAGCATTCATATTGCCAGCAAGCGTGCTGCTGAAAAACACATTGTACCGGATGATTATCTGAATAGCTTTACACAGGAAGAATACGAAGAAAAATGGGTCGATTTTTATGCCAATGGCCAACAATTAATTGTCGATGATGAGGAAAAAGCCGTTGGTTTTGTAAGCTATGGTGATTTGCGTACACCACCGCCGGGTACATCAAAAATACGCCCCCTTTATATTGCCGAAATTTATGCGATTTATGTCGTGCCTGAGTATTTTGGGCAAGGAGCAGGGCATGCTTTATTTCACGCTACTTGCCAAGCGCTCGTAAACAATAAAAAACATTCTCTTTGCTTGTGGGCACTGGAAAAAAATAAACGCGCGCGGGAATTTTATGAACGCCAAGGGGCGCAGCGTATTGGCAAACAAAATATTGAAACCGGGGGTGTACCCGCGCGTGAAATATGTTATGGCTGGCGCGATATACGAAAGATATAAAAAATGCGCGATGCCGCCCGTATACAAACAGCGATCGATATCCTCGAAAAGATTGAGGGAAGCCGTGTTCCGATGGATAACACCATCCGCGATTACATGAAATTTCGCCGTTATATCGGCTCCAAAGATCGTAAATATATTGTTGAGCTGGTTTATTCGATCATGCGGTCTTGGGCACGTTTGAATTGGTGGTTAGAAAAAATTTCTCTGGTCAATACACCGCGATCCAAAGTTCTAACTTACCTTTGCCTCGATGGGTTGAGCACTCATGACATTACTATTCGCTTTTGTGGTGAGAAACATTGCCCGGATCTTTTAAGTGATGAAGAACAAAAAGCAGTCGACGCCTTACAAGGTAAAAAACTTAATGACGATAAGATGGATGTGGCAATCATTGCTGAATGCCCACCAAAGCATGAAGAAAAACTGCGCAGCGTTTTTGGTGATGATTTCGCGCGACAAATGAAATCCATGATTGATCCGGCACAAATGGATTTACGGGTGAACACAATTAAAGTCACGCGCGAAAGGGCACAAGAAGTGCTTGCTGCCGATGCTGTTGAAACCATTGAAACGCCTCACTCCCCTTATGGTTTGCGGGCGGTAGGCAAGCCTTATATGAGCGCGACCAAAGCTTTTCACAAAGGCCTTGTTGAAATTCAAGACGAAGGATCGCAACTCATTGCATATATCTGTCAGGCGCAGCCTGGTATGCGTGTGCTTGATTATTGCGCGGGCAGTGGCGGAAAAACCCTCGGTATCGCGGCGCAGATGGAAGGTAAGGGCATTATTTATGCGATGGATAATGACTCGCGGCGTTTAGAAAAAGGCCGCCGCCGCTATCGTAAAGCGGATATCCACAATGTCGAGGTTCGTTCTTTAGAGGACGATAAAAACCGTAAATGGTTACGCCGACAAAAAGGCGCGATGGATATTGTGCTTGTCGATGCGCCTTGTTCATCCTCGGGAACGTGGCGGCGCAATCCCGATTACCGCTGGTTTCAATATGGTCCAACCTTAGAAGAAATCATCGATATTCAAGCCGATATTCTCGAGCGCGTGGCCGATAAAGTGAAGCCTGGAGGGCGTTTGGTCTATGCGACCTGCTCGTTGTTCCATGAAGAAAATGAAGCACAAATCGAGAAATTCCTCGAAAATCATAAGGATTATAAGCTTCTTAATGTGAAAGATATTTGGCCGTCTGGTGCAGAAAACTCTCCTGTCGATGGCCCATATTTACGCCTTTCCCCTGCCGATCATCATACTAATGGATTCTTTACCGCCGTCTTAGAGCACCAATAAATCTCTTGACAATAGTTTCTATCTGCCATCTATTTATTTAATAATATGGTTTATACCATTTATTAAAGTAATTATATGGGGAGAGAGAAATGAAATTATATTCTATTTACGGTCAGGTTTTATTTGAAGAAAATTGTGAAACACAAAGAGATCTCGTTGAAAAATCAGTTCAGCAAAAAATAAATTTAAGCAGAGCCAATTTAAGAAAATTTGACTTATCCGGCGCAAACCTAAAAGGAGCAAGGCTTTCAGGTTGCCATCTATGGGGCGCCATCCTCGATAATACGAATTTAGAGAGCGCTGATTTAACAGAGGCGGATTGCCGTTTAACGCAGTGTCACGCCGCAAATCTCTCTCTAGAGGATTGTCGTGATAGTGATTTTTCCGGCGCAAAATTTGATCAAGCGCTTTTTCAAGAAACAGATTTCTCCGGTGCAATCTTCTCTCATCCAAGTTTTTGGGCGCAAAAAATCGATCAAATTTCTTCCTTGGATCGCGCTATCTACAATCATCTAGGTGAAGAAGAATGGGATTTATCACTTTTATTACCAAAAATTTCAGCGGCCATTAACCAATCAGATGCAAATGAAATCAACAAGATAGATCATCAGATTCGCAAACTGCGAAAATTTAGCTTTAAAAATGGCGGGTTCAAAACAAATTTTTTTAGCAGGCGTTAATTATTTCCTGTCACAACACCCTCTAATTATTTTCATAATCAATTAAAAAAGGGGAAACGATAATGAATGATAATGATATTTTTAGCTCCATGCAGATCCTCGATCTCAAGCATCTTGCAGAGATCGAACATCAATGGAAAACACGCTGTTGTCAGGCGATTTTATCCTACAAGGGCTGGTCTCGACAGAACAAGACACAAAAGGATGCGCTGCTTCGTTATTACGGCGCACTAGAGGGCGATCTTCTACGCAGAAATGCTTGCAACTTCATACGCGCTTACTGGCAAATTCGAACCGATTGCCGGCGTGTCTTCGCACAATATCGTGCGGAACAATGCGTGTTTGTGCCGTATGACGCACAAAAATATAAACGTATTGCCAATGCTTAAACACAATGATGAAAGGGGAAACATCATGATTTTTTACTTAAAACTCGGAAAAACAAGAGCCATGAGCGCTGAATTTAAAAAAGATTTTGGATCAAAACCACTTTTTGAAAAAAAATCTTTCCATCGCGAAACCATTATTG
>JBCDCD010000065.1:0-7104 GCA_039182445.1 Pseudomonadota bacterium
CCTGTGATTACGCTTGAAATTTTGGAAGATGGCACACCGTCTTGGCAGACAGAACAGCTTGCACCAAAAGAAGAGAGTAGCGATGCTCAACCACAGAGTGCAGCAACTTCTTCAGAAGCAGCGCCGGCCGTTTCTTTGGATAAACTGCTTATCAAGAATGGTAGTCTTACCTTTGTTGATCACGCGAAAAAAGCGCGCCATGAGGTAACAAGCATTAACACAAGCCTCAAGGCTGATAGTCTGAAAGGCCCGTTTTCCGGTAATGGGGCGCTGGTGTATGAAGGCAAAGAGATTGTCTTTGATGTGAATGCGGGTGATATCTCCAAAGAAAAGGCAGTGCCTGTTCGTGCTGAAATCAAACTGCCACAAAGCGCGAGTTCTATTGCTTTTGATGGGGTAAGTGCTTTGTCAATGCCGCTTGATGTACAAGGAAAGGTAAATATTGAAACAGCGTCTTTGCAAGGAATGGTGGCACAGTTCAGCCCTGCTGCTAGTGCACCGGGTAAGAAGTTTAGTCTCGAAACATTCTTAACGGCAACGGAGGCAAAAGCTGACTTTGATGAATTGAAAGTTGTTCTTGGTGGCTTTAACGGAAACGGAAAAATTTCTATTCAAAATTTACAAAGTCAAAATCCGTTATTATTAAAAGGAAGTATTAAGTCTTCTTCCGTTTTGGATTTGAATGATTTTCAATCAAGTGAAAAAGTAGAAGGTGAGAGTGGAGCAAAATTATCATCTACTGAATCCGGCACTCAGGCGAAAGAAATAGTACCCAGCACGCTCACCTTGGCGATGCCGATTGATGTGGATTTTCAACTGGATGTTGGCGGTATCAAAACCGCGGATATGTTGCTGAAAGGCACCTTTGTTGATCTCAATAAAACCGGCAAGAGTATCAAAGCCAGCTTTAAAGTTCTTGAAATTCCGGGACAAGCCAAGGCGAGCGGAAATTTAGATATTGCCTATAAATCCTCTTCTTCATCACCTAAAGGAGAGGTTATTTTGGCCGACCCGTCTGTGTCCTATCAAGTGAATGGTCAGATTGGTCAATTGGCAGAATTTTTGAATAAGATTGCGCCGTCCGCCGATACGAAAAAGGTGACAGATTTGTATAAAACCGTTCAATTTGATTTGGATGGATCCATTAACGGGCAGAAAATCGCTCTCAAAGACAGCACGCTTAAACTCGATGATACGATTGTTGGTTTAAAAGGATCTTATCAACCTGCAACATCGTCTGAGCGTGCGAAAGCCGTGATT
Source organism: Pseudomonadota bacterium (assembly GCA_039182445.1). GTDB lineage: Bacteria > Pseudomonadota > Alphaproteobacteria > Micavibrionales > Micavibrionaceae. The sequence goes on from JBCDCD010000065.1 coordinate 1,261, forward strand.
GATGTCAGTGCAGGCGATATTGATATTGATCGCATCACCGGTAACAATACGAAGAAATCATCTGCTGAAAGCGCGGCAAAAGCACCTTTAACCAAAAAAGAGATTACCAAGCCGCTCGAAAATTTATCGATTCCGATGGATATTGATTTTGATATCAGCATGCAAAAGGCGATTGTCAGCGGTTACAATTTACAAGGTGTTCGTCTTGATGGTGCGCTTGTTGGGAATGCGTTGACCCTTGAAACGGCTTCTGTACAAGATTTCGCTGGAGCTGCCGTAAGTGCAAAAGGAAGTGTGGCCAATATTAAATCGCTGAGTGGGCTTGACCTCACGGGCTATATGAAGACGGAAAAACTTCAGGATTTTGCCAAGGCGCTCAATATTGATATTTCACAACTACCGCAAGGGTTGAATGCACTTGAAGCGTCGGTGACTGGTAAGGGTGAGTTGGAAAATCTTAGTTTCTCTTCCAATGTGAAAGCCTTGAATGGGCAAGTGGACGCGGCCGGGTTGGTAAAAGATGCTTTGGGCGCAAAAGAATTGAGTGATTTGAGTGTGCGTTTACAGCACCCAAGTCTTTTACAGGCGCTACAAATTGTTCAGCCCGATTTTGCGGGAACAGACAGTCTTAATCAGGCAGTTAATTTTTACAGTAAAGTCAATAGTGCGGGTAAAGTTTATAAACTTTCCAGTATGACACTCACATTGGGGCCGAATAATATTAGCGGAAATGTCGATATTGATCTGAGCAATAAAGTGACGGGCATTAGCGGTACCATACGCGGTAAACAAATCGCGCTGGATAATTTGCTAGGTGAAAAGAAGGCGCGGGCACAAAGTGGCGGAGGTAGCGGCCAATCATCCAGTGGTGGAAAATGGTCGTCAGAGCCGTTTAGCTTGGATTGGATGAACACGATGAATGTCGATGTGAATGTCGAGGCAGAGCAACTCACCTATGGTAAATGGAACTTCCTCAACCCGAAAACAAACCTCAAGATTGCCAATGGCAAAATGAATGTTGATCAATTGACGGCTGGTGTCTTTGGTGGGAATGCAACCGTATCAGCCAAGGCAACAAACAATCCGGTTGTTCTCGAGCTCGATACCAAGATGGAAGGCATTAATTTGGAATCACTGGCGGGTGCCTTAAGTGGTTCAGAACGTTTAAAAGCATCGGGAACCGTTTCTTTTGCGGCGGATGTAAAAGGAGCTGGAGAGAGTCCAAAAGCGCTTATCGCTGGATTGAATGGTGATGCCTCACTTGTGGGTGGTAATGTCGTGATTAAAGGCTTTGATCTCGCGAAGCTGGCGAATGGTTTGCGCACGGATGAAAAATTGATCACATCGTTGCAAAGCTTTGCTGATGGTGCGTTAAGCAGCGGTGAAACACGTTTTGATACGATTAACGGTGATTATAATATCAAAGCGGGCATTGTGAAAATTGAAAAAATGGTGATGGATGGGCCATCCTCTGTGATTAACAGCACGGGCCAGGCGGATCTTAATCAATGGTTTATCAATGTTGATAATTTCATCACGTTGAAAGGTGTCGAAGATCTAGAGCCAATCGAAGTAAAAATTAAAGGGCCAATTGATAATCCGACCGATACATTTGGCAAGAATATTTTAGAGGATTATATCCAGCAAAAAGTGCAACGTAAATTAGGTAAGGAATTACCCGGTATCCTAGGCGATGACGCAACCAATGCGTTACAACAGTTTGGTATTTTACCGAAGCAGCAAGCCCCGACCCCAGCTCCTGTGGAAGAGGCGGCGCCTGCGAATGATAATCAAACGGTACAACAGAACGCAGCACCTGTTGAGGAACAACCGGCTCAGGAAGAGCCACAGAAGATTGAGAAACCCGAAGATGCGGTAGAGCAATTGCTCAATAGTGACAGCGCAGAAGACGCAGTTGATAATTTGATTAAGGGTCTGTTCTAAGCGTTTAATTGATTAAGAACATATAATCGAAGCGCGCTTGAGAGATTGACCGAGCGCGCTTCATCTATTTCCGCGATAAGTTTCGGCAGTGTTTTTTGCTGCTGTGTCGCAAGTTTCTTTAAAGCAGCCCAAAAGGGTTCTTCCAAAGAAATGCTCGTCGCATGACCTGCGATATTAATAGAACGTTTGACGACAGGCTGATTAACAATATCAGCAAGATCAGCCATTAGGACGGGGACACCATTTTTTCAGGGCGCACCCATTCATCAAATTGCTCTTCGGTGAGCAGCCCAAGCTTGACGCCCGCTTCTTTAAGGGATGTTCCTTCGGCATAGGCTGTTTTGGCAATTTTGGCGGCGTTGTCGTAGCCAATATGCGTGTTGAGCGCGGTTACAAGCATCAAGGAGTTTTGCATTAACTCAGTAATACGCTTTTCATTGGCTTCGATGCCATCGACGCATCGTTCAGTGAAGCTAACAACACTATCACTCAACAGACGAATGGATTGTAGCACGTTATAAATAATGACGGGCTTAAAGACGTTCAATTCAAAGTGACCGTTTGAGCCTGCAACACTCACCGTTGTTTGGTTACCCATCACTTGCGCGCAGACCATGGTGAGGGCTTCGCATTGTGTTGGGTTGACTTTACCGGGCATGATTGAAGAGCCGGGCTCATTCGCGGGTAAAATAATTTCACCAATACCAGAGCGTGGACCGGAACCCATAAGACGAAGATCATTCGCGAGTTTCATCAATGATATAGCGATTGTATTAAGCGCTCCATGTAATTCAACCATCGCATCATGGGCGGCGAGTGCTTCGAACTTGTTATCAGCGCTGACGAATTCAAGGTCGGTAATTGTATTCACATGTTCGACGAATTTTTCGGCGAAGTCTTTCTTGCTGTTAATTCCTGTACCAACCGCTGTGCCGCCTTGCGCCAATTCCATGACACGGGGTAGGGTGGCTTCGATACGCGCGATGCCATATTCAATTTGTTTGGCATATCCGGAGAATTCCTGACCCAAAGTAAGTGGTGTCGCGTCTTGTAAATGCGTGCGACCATTTTTAACAATGTCTTTAAACGCGTTCGCTTTTTTTTCTAGTGCCGCGTGTAATTTTTCTAACGCTGGCATCAATGCATGATGAAGTTCTTCCGCCGCAGCAATATGCATCACGGTCGGGAAGGTGTCGTTCGAGCTCTGGCTCATATTCACATGATCATTCGGATGAACCGGATCCTTACCACCGCGCGTGCCGCTTAAGTTTTCGTTGGCGCGTCCGGCAATCACTTCGTTCGCATTCATATTGCTTTGTGTACCGGAACCTGTTTGCCAAACAGAAAGCGGGAATTGATCCGCGAGAGTGCCGTCAATAATTTCATCAGCGGCTTTGAGAATGGCATTACCGATTTTTTCATCGAGATCGCCCAAGGCCATATTGGTCTGTGCGGCGGCTTTTTTCTCAATACCAAGCGCGCGAACGAGAGGGGGGGGCATTTTTTAGGTGCCAAAGGCGAAATTTTCGGTGCTGCGCGGTGTTTGCGCGCCATAATAGGCGTCTTCAGGGACTTGGATGTCACCGATTGAATCAGTTTCTGTGCGGGTTTTAGACAATGTTTACTCCTCTTTGTAACGAGAAATAGAGTACACGGTGGTTTTAAGAAATCCAGTATGATTTTATTGACATAATATAAAAATAGTTTATTTATGTCTACATGAATGAAATGCAAGATCCATATGCTTTGATTGGCGCAGCGAGAGGCTTTTTAACCTCTGGCTATGATTTTGAACGTGAAGTTGATGTAAAAGCCACTCCATATAAAGCGTTATGCGCTCTGAAATTTGCCTACGTTGCTGTGACATCTTCATTGACCGGTGAGCGTTTACAAAAAGCGGTTGTTGAAATTCATACGCTATTAGGGAGCGTGTATCAGCATGGTTTACCTGAAGGCTATCAAAGTGAGTTAGATTCTTTTGAGATGCAATTACGAGAACATCCTGCTTTGCAAGCGTAAGAATTATTTTTTCACAATCGTCACGTGACCCATCTTCCGACCCGGCTTAGCGTCGGTTTTACCGTATAGGTGAATATTCGCGCCTTCCATGGCGTGATATTCGTCGAGCTTTAAAATGTCTTCACCCAAAAGATTGATCATTTCTGCCGACGAATGACAGCCGACTTTGCCAACCGGCAGGCCGGCAACACAGCGTATATGATTTTCAAATTGAGACACGCTACAAGCGTCAATGGTCCAATGGCCGCTATTATGCGTGCGGGGCGCGATTTCATTGGCGAGAAGCTTGCCGTCTTTGGTGACAAAAAACTCAATCGCAAGTACTCCAACAAGGTTTACCGCCTCAGCGAGTTCATGCGCCATATAAGCCGCTTCCCGTTCAATGGTGGCCGAAGAAATCGGCGCAGTTGTCTTCCAGAGAATATGATTTTTATGATCGTTTTTTGACAAGGGGTAAACGGCACAATGACCTTTTATATCGCGCGCGATAATGATTGAGACTTCGTAATCGAAATCAATAATGCCTTCTAAAACGGCTTTATCGGTTTTTAATTTTTCCCAAGCAGTGGCGGTGTCATCGCCTTCGCTGATTTTGATCTGCCCTTTTCCGTCATAACCAAAGCGCGCGGTTTTTAAGATACCCTCTTTAAAACCCCATTGATCGAAAGTTTTATCAATATCGGCGGCAGATTTTATTTCTGCCCACGGCGCAGTCGGGATACCGATACCATTGAGAAAATCTTTTTCTTTCGTGCGGTCTTGTGACGCTTTCAGAAGTTCCTCATCTGGATAGACAGGCTTAAAAAGTTTGAGATATTCAACAGTCTCAACCGGAATATTTTCGAATTCATAGGTGATGACATCAACGGCCTTGGCGAATGTTTCGAGCGCGGCTTTATCGGTATATTCAGCACAGGTGAAATGTGGTGTGACGAGAGAAGCAGGACAATTCGCTTCCGGGCAATAAATATGCGTTTGAATGCCCAATCGCGCGGCGGCCATCGCGGACATGCGACCTAACTGTCCACCCCCTAAGATACCAACGATTGTTTGTTTAACGACAGTCATTATGAGGGCGTATCAGCCACAGCATCCGTTTGCTTGGCGCGGAATTCTTCAAGGCGTTTTTGAACATCGGGATCAAACGCGCCAATAATGCTCGCCGCCAAAAGACCTGCATTTTTTGCACCGGGCGCGCCAATCGCCAAAGTCCCGACGGGAATACCGCCCGGCATTTGCGCAATGGAATGAAGACTATCAACACCGCTTAAGGCTTTTGATTGCACAGGTACGCCCAAAACGGGAAGGGGGGTATAGCTCGCGGTCATGCCGGGGAGGTGCGCGGCACCACCGGCACCAGCAATAATCACTTTGAGGCCACGATCTTTCGCGGCAAGTGCATAATCACGCATTCTGTCCGGTGTACGGTGCGCGGAAACGATTTTACATTCATGGGCAATATTGAGATCGTGCAGGACATCATGGGCGGCTTTCATTGTGTCCCAATCGGATTGGGAACCCATAATAATGCCGACGAGGGGATCTTTGTCGCTATGTGTCATGAAATGCTCCATTCTTCAATGAGCAACGGATAATGGCTTATATTATGGGTAAAATCAAACAAATAAAAAATTGACATAAAGCAAAGAGCTGTGTTAGTCATAATAATATTCTCGAATAGAATATTATTATAAAGTATAAGGATATAGCGATGACTAATGTAGACGTATGGAGAGCTTTTACTGAAGTAGTTGATGCTTTTGCCAAAGAGCATACTGAGCCTGAGGGTAATAAACTGGAGGGTGCCAGAGAAGCAGGTGCTGAATCAAGAACACCAACGCAAGATGTATGGAAGGCATATGAGAGATGTGAAGGTGTACA